>JAAYVC010000083.1 GCA_012517375.1 bacterium
AATCGAACTGTCCCCCTTTTCCTTCCCCCCTTCTTCCCTTCATAAGGGGGGCAACTTTTACCCCACAAAATCGCTTCGCAATTTCGCGGGGACCCCGGGTTTTGTCCCATTTCTGACCATCTTTTGACCATCTTTTGACCAGCTTTTGACCAGCATTTGAGCATGAAACCTGACCTCATACCTTTAATCCTGACTTTGAAATCGTGATTGGAAGCGCTAAAGCCTGAACTAGTTTCTTGAAACTTGACAAGCGGTTTCTTTATAAGTATAATTCAATCTCAGAAGGGAAGAAAGGTTATATTGGACAAACTGTGATGTGTGTAGGTTAAGAATTTTCCGGCGGTTATACCGGGAGTGATCACCCGTTCCCATCCCGAACACGGTAGTTAAGCCTCCCAGGGCCGATGGTACTGCGCTCCTTAGGCGTGGGAGAGTAGGTCGCCGCCGAGCTATTGTAAGACCCACCTTGAAAGGTGGGTCTTTTCTTATCGTCCTAAAATTTCGTGAGTTAGAAAGTATCTCTCTGATTTATGAACCGGTAACAAAATACATAGGACCCATCCGCCGTATCTCCACGTGTCTGAATCCTGCGTCTTTCATCAATCTGCGAACGTCTCTCTCCGTGTAAAAATAAACAGGGCAGCCTCTTAAGTGCAATCGTATCTTGCGAGGAATCGTTCGCCAGTTCCACAAGACCGGAAAGCTCAGCATGACCTTTTCTTTCGTCAATTTTCTCATACGTATCAGGGCTGGCAATGGGTTTTTTATATAATCCAGAAGACCCATGCCTATACAGATATCAAATAAGTGGTCAGTATTGAAATCCATTATATCCGTGAGTATGAAGTCTGTCCTTGCGTCGAGGTGTTCGGCTTTTGCCCTGTTTCGGCATATCGTAAGCATTGTCGGTGAGACGTCTATGCCAACTACTCTTAAAGCGCCTCTGCGGCCGAGTTCCAGCGAATAAAGTCCTGTACCGCAGCCTGCGTCGAGAAAGGTCTTTTTATGAATGGGTTCAGATTTAAGCATTGCATACTCGAATCGCTTATACATGGCCCATCTAAAAACCTTGTCCAGTTGCGAGCCGAGTTTGCTTTTCTGGTGGGAGTAGATGGCATCAAAATTCAAGGCTTCTATGCTCCAGTATTCTCTTTGGGTAAGCATTCTCATATCCCTAAAACCTCACTTACGCTGGTGAATCTGAAGTCATCAAGCAGCTTCTCAAATCTGTAAGGCGCCTTATCAAGATTATGGTAATGTCTGAATCTGTTGAGTAGAGATAAGCCGATGCGGGGTTGCCCTGAATCAAGTTCCCATGGATGGAAGTAGAAAACTATGGGTCTCCCTTCTTTATTACATCGGGATAGTAATGTCTTTGTCAAACCGTAGGGGTAAAGCCTGAAATACCCACCGCCTCCGCAAGGTATCCTTTGTCCAGCTACTTCAACTGCACTCACAGGGACCTCGGTTATCTCGTTTGTAATCTTGTAGATAGATAGTTGAGAATCACCTACACCGTAGTCAGGATGAAACCCAATCGGAAAAATCGAAGAGTCGTATTTGATTCCGTGTCTCGTCATAATTTCGAATGCCCAGGATGTGTCTTCAATTATCGTAAAGGAAGGTGCCCGGTACCCTAAAACTGGAGTGCTTACAATATCTCCAATAATTTCTAATGATCTTTTCAAATCAGCGTTAAACTCATCCGGAGTCATTTCGGTTAGCGAAACATGTGAATACCCGTGAGAGGCGATTTCGTGGCCATGTCTGGCAACTTCTTTGACCAAGTCAGGCACCCGTTCGGCAAGCCAGCCGAGAACAAAAAAGGTAGCCTTTGTATTGTGGGCATCAAGTATATTGAGAAGCCTTTTTGTGTTAGCAATAACCCTTAATTCCTGGGAATTCCAATCATTTCTGCTCAAACCTTGTTCAAGTATGTGTCCGCAGAACCATTCTTCAAGATCGATTGACAAGGCATTAATCATAAAGTGGAATATACCCACAATCCCAAATAGGTCAATAAGCTATTGAGACGGTATCGAAGATCGGTTTTAGTGGTATCGCGGTAGAGATTTTTGATACCTGTTATAACGTTTTCTCTTTGTATTCGTTATGGACTTCTTCGCCTTCTTCAACCGCATTCTCGGTTTCTATTGCTCTGCCTTTCCAGATGTTCTGGCCTGTAATGGTCATCAACATTGAGCGAATAGCCATAATAACCCAAAGGAAAACACTCACAGGATACAGAAATGTCAGATACAATGGATAACGAAAACGCAGATGGGTAATACTCCAGACAAGAAAAGAAAAAAGAACAGTGATGAGAGCCAGAAGTACATTCGTCGCTGGAATCTTTCCACCTGCAAAAACCAGACCCAATAAGACAAACGGAAAGATGAACACGAGAGAAAGCCACATCCAGACAGGCAGGTATATAAGTATCTTCTTCCTGAAAGTTGCATAAAGATTCTTGCTGAAGCCCTCTGCAACCTCTTCGAGATTCGAATACATCCTGCAATTAACCATGTTAACTGCATCAAGCATTCTCCATTTAAGTCCGAATTGCTTGATTCTGCGTCCGAGTTCGACATCGTCCAGCACGCAATGCTTTACGGATTCAAAACCTCCAACTGCCTCGAGAGCTTTGCGGGAAAAGAGCATGAACTGACCAACCGAGATGGAGAATAAAGAAGAAGCGGAATTATGGGCAATCGTCATTGGAAAAAAAGTGGAGATGCCGAATGACATAATGGGAATCGTGAGTTTCTCTCCGAGGGTAAGCGCTTCTTCCTTAGGCAAGGCAGTTAGAAAATCGGCCTTCTCGCTAAAAAAAGCCGAAACTGCAAACCGCAGGCTTCTTGGGTTATGTCGCGTGTCAGCGTCTGTATAAAGAAGTAAATCCCCTGCGGCTGCATCCATAAGCTGTTTACACGCCCATGGCTTGCCTATCCATCCGGGAGGCAGACGCTTGCCTTTAACTATTCTCAGGCGCTTATCGGTTGCCATCATTGCTTTCAGTATCTTCCATGTATTGTCGGTCGATTCGTCATCCAGGACTACAACCTCATAGTTGGGATAATCCTGACTGAGGAGGCTGACAATGCAGGCGGCTATATTCGCCTCCTCGTTACGAGCAGGAACGAGTATTGAAACCATCGGGAGGTGTTTGGTTTCCGGATACGATTCAAGTTTCCTGAAATTGCGCAGGTTTGTAACCGCAATGACGATTAAAGCCGCGAGAAAAAAAATAGAGAGGATCTGTAACAAAACCCATACGTCACCCACGCAGCCCTCCTAAAATTCTTAGTATGTATGGTCTTGGTCTGAACGTTTGCTTGAGGTCGGATTTATGCTTGAATATTAAGATACACAGATTCCCGGTCCATATTGCCCAAAGAGGCAAATCTGCGCCTCTTATGAATATCCCCATAAAGACGAGGTAGCACAGAAATGCAAACATGGCAAGAATCACTGACCATGACGGCTGGTCAATTATAACATAGAAAATGCCGATGAGAATGCCGAGTACGAGAACGCCCTCCCATATCGTTATACCCGACCATACGCCAAGGGTTACTGCGATTGCTTTTCCGCCATTGAACTTCAAGAAAGGGGAGAAGGAGTGCCCTAAAATTGGAGCTAACGCAACCGGCACGAGGTTCCATCCATCAATACCGAATAGCCAATGAGCGAGCGCTACAGGAATTGCGCCTTTGGCGAAATCAAGAACCGCGCCAGGCAAGCCTATTTTGGGACCGCCCGCTTTCCAGGCGTTTGCCGCTCCCGGGTTTGAATCCCCGTAGTTTCTTACGTCCTGCTTGAGGAATATCTTTCCCAGCCAGTAAGAGAACATAAGCGACCCTGCAATAAACCCGATGAGGGTCCAAACCATTACATTGAGCATGAAACTCCCAGTTTCAATTTATACTCAAAATCCTAATATTGTCAAGCGGAATAGATTTTATTGTTTTTCATATATTTTGTTTAATTGATTGTCCATAGGCTTTACAATCTTTTGCTCTAGGTTGGCTTTATAATCAAGCGGTGTATCGTATGTTAATATGTCAGGGAGAGCGCTTTCCATTCTTTTCTTGATACTTGTTCCTGGGCATGAAGATGCGATTATGAAAGCCGATTATTATAAGTACAGTCATCCGGACAGCAGTTACTTAAAGAAAGGGGTGAATATTTGTTCACAAGTCCTTGAAGAACAACCGGAAAACGCCTTTGCTCTTTGGATGATAGCAAGATTTAAACTTGCACTTGCCGAGACTAGAAACACAAGAGACGAAAAGCTTAATATTTATGAAGAAGCGCTTAGTTACGCCGACAAGGCTGTGAATGAAGATCCGGCTTAAGCAGACGCGCACTACATCTATGTGGTTATTCTGGGTATAACGGCCCAGACAAGGGGATTTGTTGATTTTCTTATCCAGATTAAAAAAATCAAGGAAGAATTCGAGTTGGCACTTACAATAAATCCCAACCATTCAGGTGTATTGCATGGTCTGGGGATCTGGTATGCCGAGGCCTCGA
Source organism: bacterium (assembly GCA_012517375.1). NCBI lineage: Bacteria > bacterium. The sequence continues at coordinate 4,537 of JAAYVC010000083.1, forward strand.
ACTTCTACCCGGTGTGGTCGAAGGACGCGCACGATTACCTGAACAAAGCGCTCAAATCTGACCAGAACAACTCCATGATCTACGTAACACTCGCCCGTCTTTACATAAGGGAGAAGAGGTTTGCTGAGGCGAGGAAGCTTCTTCAAAAGTGTCTGGGTCTCAACAACCCTACAGTGCCCGCCGAGTATTACAACTACTCAAAGCCTGAGTCGCAAAAGCTTTTAAAACAGATAGAAGGCAAGTAATAGCTAGAGCCTTCGCCCTTTCCAGGTTGCCTTTCCCGAAAGTGTTATGATAACCGAATAGTAAGCCATAATGAGTGTCAGCGCGAAGGTCGCCGGATAGAGAAAGACCGTCCAGAAGGGAAACCGGAACTTGAGGATGGTGATTGTCCAGAGAAGCATTGAAGCCAGAATCCCGGACAACGCAATCAACAGTGATAAGTCAGTTATCGGACCTCCTGATAATCTTACAGCAATGACGGCAAACGGCTCAAGAAAAACCGTAAAGAGAAATGTCCACACGAAAAGAAAAGGAATTATCCTGCGTCCGAATGCGGAGAATACCGTTTTGCCCAGACCGAGAAAAGATTCCTTGAAACCTCCATACATCCTGCAGACGACCGAAGACTGACCGTCGAAAAATCTCCACCTGTACCCGAGCTTTTTTATGCGCTGGCCGAAAGCCATATCGTCAACCTGCTTAGTCTTTATGGCGGGATACCCGCCAATCGCCTCGAATGCCTTACGCTTGAACATCATGAACTGACCAACAGTTGCAGAGAATATAGGCCATTTAACTGCGTGTGCGAAGGGTATGGACAAGAATCCGAGGATCGCAAAGGGCATGACAGGGATAAGCATAGCCTCGCCGAAGGACCCAGTCTCCTCTCGGGGCAGGGCGGTTAAAAGATCCGCGTTTTCGGCGATGAGAGCCGCGACTGCGGAGCTTATTGAATCGGGCTTATGTTTCGTGTCCGCGTCGGTAAAAAGAAATATTTCACCTGAGGCTGCTTCTGTCATTTGATGGCATGCCCAGTGTTTGCCGAACCATCTATCAGGCAATTTTTTCCCCTGCATAAGGATAAGTCTTGGAACCGTCCTGAATTTCTGCAGTATCTCCCACGTTCTGTCTGTCGATTGATCGTCGAGGGCTATGACCTCGAAATCAGGATAGTCCTGTGCAAGAAGCGACTCGATGCATTGTCCAATATTTTTCTCCTCGTTGCGCGTAGGCACCATTACCGAAACCTTTGGCAGTATCTTTGGAAATTGATATCGTCCTAGTTTGAATCTCCTTAGCGCAAAAACATTTACGATTGCTATCGCGATTATCACCGCAAGAAAGACGACGAGGCTTGCCTGGTGCTGGAGCCAGAAGTCTGTCAAGATGAGCTTAAGCATTTTTTGAACAAAGCAATCTCTCCAGCCACGGCCTCGGTAAGACAGGCGTTTTAATGTGCGGTATATATTTGATGAAGATTATGATGAAGTTGCCGAGCCAGATGGCAATGAGGTGATACTGGTTCGTAATGACAGCTTTGGGAATGACGTAAGCTCCAAAAAGCATTAGAGCTATGATTACTGACCATAGATTTATTTTTATGAAAGGCATAGTCAGAAGTACGGACAAACCGAAGGATGTCGGTCCTTCCCACAGCGTAAGCCCTGTCCACACGCCGAAGGTCGTTGCTGCAGCTTTACCGCCCGTGAAACGGAGAAAGATAGAAAAAGCGTGGCCTAAAACAGGCGCAAGGGTGACAGGAACCAGCCACCAGCCGGAGACACCGAATAGCCAGTAGGCGAGCCCAACCGGCACTGCGCCCTTGATAAAGTCGAGAAACATCGCAGGTATGCCAATCCATGCACCGCCTGCCCTGAAGGCATTGGAGGCGCCCGGGTTGCCGTCGTCAACTTGAGAGATATTCTTACTCTTGAAAAGTTTTACCAGCCATGCTGAAAACATGAGTGAGCCGGAAAGATAGCCAATCACGGTCCACAGGATAGAATTACATATTAAGGGCATTTGCTTCTCCAAAACAGATGTTGACGTAGGTGTCTACGTCGAACTTGCGTTTGCATCCTTCATAGCTCAGGTACCTTATCTTGCCGGATACCGGCCTCTCTCCCCATGCCCTGTCATGCAGTCCCCCTATCGACCAGGCTATGCCGGCGTAACCTGAGGGGTCTCTGCCGTCGAGTTCGTACTTGTCATTAAGGTAGACGGCAGTCCTTAAGGCCTCCTGCGCCGACTCCGACCACTCGAGGATCTTCTTGGCCCAGTACATGCGCATGTAGCCGTGCATCTTCCCTTTCGCAGCCATCTGAATCTGCGCCGCGTTCCACAGTTCGTCATGCGTTCTTGCCTGCTCGAACTCCTCAATGGAATAAAGATAGGGTCTTGGGTCCATCCGGTGATCGTTGAGAGTCTTCCTTGCCCATTCGGGGAAACCCTCTACTGAATCGTAGCGGGGTTCGTAAAAACAAAGATTGTCCGCCAGCTCCCTTCGAATAATGAGTTCCTCAAGAAAGGCGTCTTTTGCCGCTCGAGGAGCCGAAGATTTCATAATCTCCAGCGCCACCCTCTGAGCTGACAGCTGTCCGAAATGCAAATAGGGGGAGAGGTTCGATTGGGCTTTGCTGGTCGGATCGTTCCTCGCTTCCTTATATACGGCAAGGCGGTTTTCGATGAAATCCCTTAGCATCCCTGACCCTGCACTCGCTCCGGGCTTAAGCCAAGAGACCTTACCGACCGAAGAATCGGCCTTCAAACTTCGTCTTACATCCTGCCAGTTTATTTCGGGGGCTTCGTGCGGCCAGGGGATGGGGTGCCCTCCTAATTCAGGGAACTCCTCCATGAACTCGGGCAGGAGCCTGTTAATCTTAGGCCTTATCGTATAGGCCCCGTACTCCTTCTTGTCCGACGCTTGCCAGCATGCAACGATGTTGTGCGCGTCGACCTCGAAAAAAGGAATCCGGATTCTTTGGGCGACCTTTTCTTTCCACTCACGCTTGATTCTCAACGGGTCAAAATCGGTAACAAGAACCCCGACATTTTGTTTCTCAACGAATCGGGGGATCTCCTCCTCCGCCTTGCCTCGAAGAAGGAAGAAGGGGATACCCTTTCTTTCCAGCGTGCCTGACGTCTCCTCCAGACCGCGAAGCATGAAAGTGTATTGTCTCATCGCGGCGCCCAGGAACTCATCTCTGAGACTGAAAATGACGCAGAGAGGCTGGCCGCGCTCAATTGCGGTCTCTTGTGCATATAGCAGCGCCCAGTTATCCTCAGACCTCTGGTCGCGGGACATCCAGTAGGCAACAGGTCCGTTACTTGCCGGAAAATCCTTAAGAATCCTTATCCTTGATTGTAGAATCACGGAGGAAATTCCTTCTTTAAAGCCCGATTCACACCTTAATATAGCATTTCCCACTCGTGTGTCAACTATCCCTGATTCGTTTCGTGTCTTGCCGTTCTTCTCATAACTGTCAAAAATGAAGCGAAAACTGCCGCAAGCAACTGCAGGAAGGGTGAGATAATGATCATTAGCGCCAGCCATGAGACGAAGCTGGGCAAAGGCTCATAAAGGATCATGGGAATTCCGAAATTTCGAATATTGGCCCCGGGATGAAAGAACTCAGCGGCAGCAGGCAGCCAGAGGCCGGTCATGCCTACGAAAGTGATCCCTGATGCTATGAGCGAATCCCTCAGCGTCTTCTTAAGGACCTGCCCAATCTCGTTGCTTGATAAAAGATGCCTTCTTGCCAGGAACCAGCCGACCGGGAATCCTAAAAGAATGCAAAAGAACGGCACACCCATACCTGCACCTGTCGCCAATACATCGACTAAAACATAAATCGGAAGAATGATCCACCAGCGAAGCGTAGAGAATTTCTTCATGGTTTATTAAATCTGAATCACTTCTTCTGTCAACCTCAAACGATCAGAGACCCAACTGTATGGCGACTCCTGAGAGAAGAATAATGAATCCGCCAAGCGCGTGAACGTAGCGTTCAAGCTTTCCTAACTTGGCAAACTTAAGTCCGAAAGTCGAAAGGAGGACGATTGTCGTCATGGTAGCAATCGTTACAATGCCGAACACCAATGAAACGAGTATCACACCCAGTGTGCTTCCCTTTGCTGCAGGAAACATGAGAAGCGGAATCAGCGGTTCGCAAGGCCCCAGAACGAAGACGATGAAGAGTACCCATGGTGTAAGTTTCTTCTTGTCGTCCTTTGTATGTCCGATGTGCTTGTGCGGCTTGTTCCTGATTGCCTTGTACAAGCCCCAAGCCAGATATCCCGCTCCGAAAGCGATGAAAGCCCAGCCTGCGATTGAGCCTCTGATAGATTCGAACATCTCGAGTTTTGCAATGGCAATTCCCAGAGCCAGACCGATGAATCCCAGAACGATAGAACTGGCAACGTGCCCGATCCCGCATAGTATGGTGATTAAAGCTGTTTTCGTAGCCGACCAGTTGTTAGCCCTCGAGAGAACTATAAACGGAAGGTAGTGGTCGGGCCCCACCAGGGTGTGAATAAAACCTATCGTCGCGGCCGTACCGAGCAAGATTGGAAGCTGATTCGACAATTACATCTCCTTATTTAAACAACGGAACTTTGTCTTGAGTATACCTGAGCGTGCTATTTTTGTCAAATTCGTGCTACTTGTTATCCTTGATTGGGTTCAGAGCATGTTAGGGTCGATGTGAAGAATTTATTCGATTGCGAAGGAATTCAGTCCTCGTCCCAGCCCCAGTTATCGGATTTCATTCAACTATTATCGCTTTGTATTTTTTTGCTTGTCTTTTTGCGTATCCCACATCCGATTTTTTTCCTCCAAAGACGTATGCCTGCGAAAACGTTGTCTTTGAAGGCAGGCCAATGGTTTCAATCGACAAGGGATAAGATATCAGTCCTCCAGGCTGCATGAAATGAAATGTCCGCGAGATTCCGAGTTCGGGATGGTTTATCTCAATGTTGTTACCGACACTAAGAATCAGCCTTTCCGTGTATAGGTTTCCAAAGAGGTAGTTGTAATCCTTTGTAGGCATACCCATGTATTTTGCGTCGTAGTACAAAACAAGGTCGGATTTCGGCGGGGTCGTGAGCCCAGCGAAAATCTGAGCCACAGATGGGTCCACCGGCATCCAGCCATAGCCCGGAAGAAGGATCTCCGCCCACTGGTGCCCGGGCTGGTCGAGCCACGTGCAGGTTACGGTTCTTGCCGGTATCCCCAGACTCCTGCACATGGCGCAAAAGACGACGCTGAACTCGCCGCAGTCGCCTGAAAGGCGCTCGAAGGATTTTTCAGCGCCCCTTTCCTCAACGTCAGGGTATTTGTAGAGCATGTTTGCGATGACCCAGTCGAAGATCAGTCTTGCCTCGTTATATGGATTGGTCTCACTACCTGCCACCTCCTTAGCCTTGGCTTTGATTTCATCCGTGAGTTCAATCCATGGCTCCGATTTAGTGTACCTCTTGAACTCCTCGGATGCGGTATCATAAGGCTCTATATTCGACGGATCAACATCGGTCACGACCTCCGATCTTGTGAACGTGAAATCGTAATAAAAGCTGAACTCTTCCTTGTTCTTGAAATCCGTAACCCTCCAGAATACAGTTCTATTGCCGCTAAGAGTGTCTTCAACAATCTCATAAGGTTCCGGATTAATTTCGTTCACGGTTACAACCTGTCCTCTGTGCTGGGGCGGGAGGGTAACCCACAATCGGAGCTCTGCTGAATCCTCGACAACTTCCGGAATATCCACGAACGCCCAGAATCGGCCATTATCCGTCGTCGTGACCGCTTCAGGCAGCTCGGTCGAGCAGCCTGAAAATAAAAGTGAACTAAAGATCAATAGATACATCTTTTTCATAATTATCTCCAATTTTTTTCGAGATTTACAATGGTGATGACGAAATCGGCTCGTAAAGGTTACAAAAAGCCGCTCTCTCGGGCGGCCTCAAAACCTGAAGACGTTACTATCCGCCCTGGAGTTTAGCCAGGCGTTCCCGGGCAAACCCCAAGGAATTCTGGAAATCTATACCCGATTCGATAACTATCTCGAATTCCTTTTTCGCCGTATCTGGTTTACCTTTCTTCTGATAGCATTCACCAAGCAAGTTATGCGCCCATGCGTCCATTACCGGTTTGGTGCTGGCGCCTTTTCCGGCAATACTCCTAATGAGTACGGCTACGGCTTCGTCTATCCTGTCCTGGGCAAGATAGCACCTTCCCAGGTCAAACAACGCCTGGGCGTCTTCAGGATTATTCTCGAGCTTGGAGAGCAGTCCTTTTTCGGCCTTGTCATATTCTCCGGCGGATATGTAGCTGGGGGCCATTTTCTGCGTCGCAAGGTTTTGCGCAAAGTCTATATCCCTTGAGTGTTCACCGAACACATAAAAACCGGTTTGTATCGGTTTCGTTGATACACCCTCGGCATCAAACGCAGGCGGCATGG
>JAAYVC010000084.1 GCA_012517375.1 bacterium
AGGACAATGTCCCGGACTCGCCCGAAGATTCAATCATGTCGATTTTTCTGCCCGAAGCGTCGAAGACGGATGCGGAGAAACCGTTCGGGCAGTCGAAGTAGCGCAGGGTGATGGTTGAGCCGATTGGCGTAACTGACAAGGGGTTTAAACCCCTTGTCTCAGACTGGTGTGTTACGGGGGGAGGGGGTGTTGCGGGTGTTGCGGTTAAGGCGGAGCGGGATGTCACGGCTGAGGAGGACCGAGGAGGCTGAGGAGGGCTGAGGGGTACGGAAAGGGTTGACATGGCCTTTTTGAGGGATAAGATTAGGCATGTTTTTTAATCGCTTCGTGCAAAAAAATCACGCCGCGAAGCGCCTCCTTTTTTTCGCAATTTTCTTTTTTTGTTCTGCTTCTGCGGCTTTCGGACAGGACTACTACGTTACAAGGCCTGACCCTCGAGTGCTCGGGCATGGCTCATACAACGTGTCCCTTCACCTTGTTCCAAACGGCGGGCTTCTTTTGGGCCTCAAGGTAGGATTCTTCGAGCGTCTGCAGATAGGTCTCACATACGGCGGTTCGAACATCATCGGCGCAGGCGATATCGACCTCTACAGCTTTCCCGGCGTGCAGGCAAAGGTAGCCATACTCAAGGAACCCGAGCTCCCGCTCTCCTTGGCCGTGGGATTTGACTCGCAGAATTCAGTGTGGTCAGAGCAGGTCAACCAGCCCGGAGCCTATCTTGTTTTAGGTAAGGAGATCCCCCTGGGCTGGCTGGCGTTCGACCTGGCTTTTGGCGCAGGCTACGATTTCCTGAACCAGTGGGGATGGAGAGGCTGGCATGTTTACGCGGCGCCTTCAATAATATTGGGGCAGGCGTTCAACATAACGCCCGAGCTGGTGGTCTACCCGGAGTACGGCATCAACCTCGGCATGTCGGCAGGCTGGCAGATAACCAAGGGAACCGGCATAGAGTTCTGCCTTTCGGATATGTTCGCTGAAACAGACCCTAACTGGACGCGAAGCGTGCGTTTTCAACTTACCCAGGAGTTTTAATGTCGGATGCAATTGCTAGTTTGAAGGATAAGAATGTGGAGTTCGTCGACCTCAAGCTTTCGGACCTCGAGGGCAGGCTGCGTCATATCAATTTTCCTTTATCGAGGCTTTCGACTGCAATAGAGCAGGGAGTGGGCTTCGACGGCTCCTCGCTCGGAGGCTTCAGGGACGTAGCTGAATCGGATTTGATTGTGAAACCGGACACGTCCAAGATATGGATAGACCCTTTCTACGAGCACCCTACAGCAAGTTTCTTCGGGAATATATATGAGCCTAACGGTCAGGAAACCTTCGCCGCTTGCCCGCGAAACATCCTGCGGAAAGCGCTTGCTCTTGTTAAGAAGGAGAAGATAGCGGATAAAATTCTGGTTCTTCCGGAGTTCGAGTTCTACCTTTTCGACGAGGCAAGCTATCACGTAGATACTCTTTCGAGCGGATTCTCTATCGAATCGAGTGAAGAGGATGAAGGATGCGGGGTGCGCAACGCCTATCACATAGCTCCGCCCTTCGACGCCTTCGCCGACCTCAGGAGCGATATAGTCCGCCTCATCGAGGACGCTGGAGTTGAGGTTAAATACCACCATCACGAAGTATGCCGCTTCGCTCAGATGGAGATAGAGACCGCTTTCTTGGATTTACAGGAAGCGGGCGACGTTATTCAGTCCGTAAAATACATCATCCGCAATGCGGCCGCAGCAGAGGGAATCAAGGCGACCTTTATGCCTAAGCCCCTTGCCGGCGAAGCCGGAAGCGGAATGCATTATCACGTGCAGCTTTGGAAAGGCGAAAAAAATATGTTCGCCGATTCGAAGGACGATAATGCGCTCTCCGAGACAGCCCGGATGTTCATGGGAGGCGTCATAAAGCATTCGAGAGCGCTATGCGCGTTTACTAACCCGACCACCAACTCCTATTTGAGGCTTCAGGGCGGCATGGAGGCTCCTTCGAGGGTGTTTCATTCCAGGGCGAACCGCAAGGCAGCATTAAGGGTTCCCGGCTACCTGCGCGGCGGAGCAGATTTGAGATTCGAGTACCGGGTTCCGGATGCTGCGGGAAACCCCTATCTTACTCTCGCAGGCATAATGCTTGCAGGACTTGACGGGATAAGGCGGAAGCTCGACCCCGGCGAATTGGTAGTCGACCTGCCAAAAGATGATGACAAGCGGTTTCCCAGACTTCCCCGAAGCCTCGATGAGGCGCTTGAAGCATTATCCGACGATTCATCCTTCCTTACCGAAGAGGGCGTCTTTCAGAAAGAAGTTATAAATAAGTGGCTCAAAACCAAGGAGAAAGAGATAGCGGAAATCAAGTCCTATCCTACTCCCGCTGAGTACGTTAAATACTTCGCATTATAAAACAACAAAAAACATAAGGAGGAACAATGGCGGTGAGAGTGGCCATAAACGGCTTCGGAAGAATAGGAAGACTCTTCTTCCGGACATCTTACAAGGAGAAAGGACTTGAGGTTGTTGCGGTCAACGACATTACCGATTCCGCAACGCTAGCGCATCTTTTAAAGTACGACTCCATTCACCGCGGCTCGCTTGATGTTAAAACGACGGATTCCGGTTTTAAGGTTGACGGACAAGATATAAAAGTATTGAGCGTTAAGGACCCTGCCAGCCTGCCCTGGAAGGACATGAATATAGACGTCGTGGTTGAATCGACAGGGCTTTTCAGGACATTCGAGAAGACCGAGCCGCATCTCAAGGCTGGCGCAAAGAAGGTTATTATATCGGCGCCAGGGAGCGGCAAGCCCGAGATTCCCACTTTCGTGATGGGCGTAAACCACAAGGATTACGACCCGGCGAAGGACCATATCGTATCGAACGCTTCGTGCACGACCAACTGCTTAGCCCCTCTCGTGAAGGTGCTCGAGGAGGGATTCGGAGTCGAACGCGGATACATGACTACAATTCATGCCTATACGGCGGACCAGAAGCTGATGGACGCCCCGCACAAGGACTTAAGACGCGCACGCTCGGCCGCGCTCTCGATGATACCCACATCTACGGGCGCTACCAAGGCTATTACAAAGGTAATGCCGCATCTTGCGGGCAAGCTCTCGGGCATATCGATTCGCGTTCCGACCCCGGACGTCTCCATGGTCGACTTTACAGCAATCGTGAAGAAGCCGACGAATGTTGAGGACGTAAACGCGACATTCAGGAAGACCGCTCAAGGAGAGCTGAAGGGGATACTCGAGTACCGGGATGAGCCCCTCGTTTCCGTAGATTTGACCACCAATCCAGCCTCCTCGATATTCGATTCCCTTTTGACAGAGGTGGTGGACTCGACACTCGTAAAGGTTTTTTCATGGTACGACAACGAGTGGGGATACGCCAGCAGGATAAAGGATCTTGTCCTGTATATGGGAGAGAGGTTATGAAGCTCAGAAGCATTGCCGAGCTTGCGATAAACAAAGGCTCTAAAGTTCTTGTCAGGGTCGACTACAACATACCCGTCAACGACGAAGGGACGATAACGGACGACGCAAGAATCAAGGGAACCATCGATACGCTAAAATACATACTCGAAAAGGGCGGAATACCAATAATTCTATCCCACTGGGGAAGACCGGAGTCAGGTCCCAGACCCGATATGAGTCTCGCACGCGTTGTGCCCGAACTTCAGAAGCTTCTTGAACACCCTGTCAACTTTCTTATAGAGCCTCTTGGCGATTCCACTAAGGCGAGCGTTGCGGCTGCAAAACCAGGCGATGTTTTTCTCATAGAGAACCTGCGGTTTCATTCGGGCGAGCGGAAGATTGACCCTGAGTTCGCAAAAGCCCTCTCGGAGTATGCGGATTTTTACGTAAACGACGCCTTTCCTGTTTCGCACCGCAGCCAGACGAGCGTATCCGTGCTCCCGACCTTCTTCAAGGACCCTGCCGCGGGCTTCTCCCTCATAAGGGAGGTCGACTACTTCTCGAAGGTTGTTTTTTCGCCCGAAAGACCATACGTTCTGATAATCGGCGGCAAGAAGGTAGAAGACAAGATAGGCGCACTTAGATTTCTTCTCGAAAAGACCGATGAGGTTCTTGTAGGCGGAGGCTCATGCTACACTGTTCTTGCCGCAAGAGGCTATCCTATAGGCCACTCCGTTCTGGACAAGGATCTTCTCGACGAGATAGACGATATTGCCGATTCGCCGAAGGTAAAGACTCCGGTCGACCATATAGCCTCTACCTCCTATTCCGAGCCCCAGAAGGCGAAGGTCGTCACTACCGAGTCGTTCCCGGATGATATGATGGGCCTTGACATTGGTCCTCAGACGAGAAAGGCGTTCATCGAGGCCATAAGAAAGGCTAAAACGATTCTCTGGTTCGGTCCCTTAGGCGCTTACGAGGAGAAAGCGTTTTCTGTTGGTTCGAGAGAGGTTGCCCAGGCGATGGCCGAGGTAACGAAAGAAGGAACTACGACGGTTACAGGCGGCGGAGATTCGCTCGCAATGCTAAAATCCTTCGGGCTAGAGGACTCGCTAAGCCACGCATCCATAGGCGGCGGCGCATGCCTTCACTTTCTTGAAGGAAAGGAGCTTCCCGGCATAACGCCGCTGATTGCCTAACGCTTGACTGAGCTTGAATTTCAAAGGGGCGATATCGCCCCTTTTTTTATTGCATTAAAGACAAGCCTCGATTATAATCCGCTATGTCGACTCTGCGCTTTCTTTTCGGGCTCTGGACTGGAAAACTACTCCATGCGCTTACAAGAATCATCGGCCGCGGAGGCGGAACTGCAATGCCGGGGCTTGTGGCGCTCAGGCTTTGCCCCGGATTTCTTGAAAGGATAACGAAGGACCTTCGCAACGGCTCTATTGCCGTTACAGGCACCAACGGCAAAACCACGACTACGAGGATGATATCGGACATACTGAGAGCAAAGGGATACAATCCGATATCGAACAGACAAGGCTCGAATCTTGCGCGCGGTCTTGCATCCGCGGCGCTCGACAGAGCCAGCCTCAGGGGCAGGCTTTCCGGGGATATCGGCCTCTGGGAGACGGACGAGGCGGCTTTTCTTCCGGTAGCGGATGCAGTCAAACCAAGACTCGTTGTCGTCAACAATCTTTTCCGCGACCAGCTTGACCGCTACGGCGAGGTAGAGCGTCTCAGGCTCAGCATAAAAGAAGCTATCTCCAGGCTTCCGGATGAGAGCGTCCTTGTACTGAACGCGGACGACCCTTCGGTCGCTTCACTCGCCGACGGTTTCCAGGGCAGGGTCGTATTCTTCGGACTCGGCGACGAGAGCTGGCGGCTCAAAGGCAAGGTGCATGCCATAGACGTTAGAAGCTGCAGAAGGTGCGGCGGTCCATTGAAATACAGGATAAACTTTCTCGGTCATCTCGGCGACTGGAGATGCACGAAATGCGAATCGAGAAGGCCGAAGCTCGATGTTAAGGCCAGAGACATAGTCCACAAGGGGATGACAGGCATGGATGCAATCGTCGAGACACGGAAAGGCTCGTTTGAAATGAGGCTGAACCTATCGGGAATATACAACGTATACAACGTGCTTGCCGCGGCTGCGGCATGTGAAGCGATGGGTGTTGACCTTGAGATTATCGAGCAAAGCGTCCAAAGATTCAGACCGGCGTTCGGCCGCTTCGAGAGGCTTGAGATAGAAGGCAGGGTTTTGTATCTTTTACTCATAAAGAACCCTACGGGCTGCAACGCAGTGCTCGAGACGCTTCTTGCCGCCAACAAGGAGCCTTTCCACGTACTCGTGGCGATTAACGATCTTACAGCGGACGGCAGGGACGTTTCCTGGCTGTGGGACGCCGATTTCGAGCTTCTGAGGAATAAGATCAGCTTCGCATGGACCGCCGGTATCCGCGCGGCGGATATGACCCTGCGGCTGAAGTACGCCGGCATCGACATGAATAATACGGCGGAGATAGGAGACCTGGAGTCGCGGTTCATGAAGCTCTTGCACTCGGTTCCGAAGGGAAAAACCCTCTACTGCCTGCCTACTTACACCGCGATGCTCAAGCTGCAGGATATACTTGCAAGAAAAGGCTTCAAGGCAAGGTACTGGAGAGAATGATGGAGTTGAGGCTCTGCCATCTTTACCCCGATCTCATGAACATCTACGGAGACCGCGGCAACGTCATCACGATAGTGAACCGCTGCCGCTGGAGAGGCATAGGCATTAAGGTGTCGGAGCTGTCAGCGGGAGCGAGTCTCGACGCTTCGGATTACGACTTGTACTTCTTCGGCGGCGGCCAGGACAGGGAACAGATAACGGTAGCCGAGGATCTGAGGGAAAGAAAGGCTCGAGGATTGAGGCAAGCGGTGGAACAAGGCGCCGCGCTTTTATCAATCTGCGGCGGATACCAGCTCCTTTGCCGCTACTATCAGCCCTTCGATGCGCCGAAGCTCGAGGGCGTAGGTATCTTCGATGCCTGGACCGAGGCATCGAATTTAAGGATGATAGGCAACCTTGCGATAACGCTTTCGGATTCCGTAGCAGCGGATGTCGGCGTCGCTGCGAAGACCGTCGTTGGATTCGAGAACCACAGCGGCAAGACCTATCTGGGCAAGAACGCAAAGCCGCTCGGCAAGGTGGACTCCGGTTTCGGCAACAACAGCCATGACAAGACCGAGGGCGCGGTGCATAAACACGCCTTGGGCTGCTACCTGCACGGCTCCCTATTGCCCAAGAACCCGCACATAGCCGATCTCCTGATAAGGTGGGCGCTCGAACACCGCTACGGAAAAGCCGAACTCTCCGCGCTCGATGATATGTCCGAATGGAACGCCCATTCCGCGGCGCTCAAGCGAACGCGCGAAACACACTGATTCTTTTGAAAATTTGTTGCCGGTCTGCCGGGTTGATACTGGTCAAAGGCATAGAGTATCTTAAGAAAGAAAAGGTCCCAATGCTCGTGAGCGTCGCGGCCCGAATAAGTCCACTAAATTATCTTTGCATGAGAAGTCGAAGTATTATATCGGCGCGTTGCTGCTACTGCGATCGCTTAACGATATCGCGGAACTCCTTTATTCCGAACAGCGAACCTATCAGAAAATACAGGAGAATGAAGAGTACGAAACCCAAGGCAACCACAAGAAGCGTACCCCAGAATCCGGCAAGCCACGGCGAGCTCTGGCCAAGCTTTCCTGCAAGCTGGGGAAGCAGAGCGAAACGATAGCAGAGATAGATAGGCAGACCTGAAAGTACTGAAGCGACAAGCGTTCGCAGACCGAAAAGAATATGGTCAGAGGCGTTCCATACTGCAAGTTTGCGCTTGAGGATAATCATCATGAACGTCATGCTGAAGAAATAGGATATGGATGTGGCAATCGCGAAGCCCCTGAACTGGCGCTCTTTTAGTATAACGAATGCAATCAGGAGATTGAGACAGACGTTAAGACCGACGCTCGCAAGATTCACGAACATCGGCGTCTTGGAGTTGCGCATGGCGTAGAATGCGCCCGAAAGGTTCTTTGCGGAAGACGCCGCCCAGATGCCGAGGATATAGAAAACGACTGCCTGCGCGGTGCAACTCGTGTCTATTGCCGAGAAGTTGCCTCTTTGGTATATCACGCGCACTATAGGTTCGGCGAAACCCGCGATGAAAACGGAAATCGGTATGAGCAGCAGCGATACCATCCTGAGAGAGCGTTTGAGCGATGAGGCCATTAAATACGTATCGCCCGAGGAGAAAAGCTTGGAGTACAAGGGAAGGCTCACCGTGCCCACCGCAGTGCCGAATATCCCAAGCGGAAGATGCATTATGCGGTAAGCGTAGGAAAGCCAGGAGACCGAACCCTGCTCGAGTAACGCCGCTAGAAAGGTATCGACCGCGACCTGAACCTCGACAAGGCTCAAGCCTATGATTACAGGGCCCCACAGCTTAAGCACCCTTGCGAGATCGGCAGACCGCCAGTTCATGTATGGGCTGAAGCGGTATCCCTTTGTCCAGACCGCTATATAGGGTACTAGAAACTGCAGGAAAGCTCCGGCCATTCCGCCGAGAGCCATGCCGAGCACCGGATCAAGCCCCTTTGATATCCAGTAGCTGTAGGTAAGATAAGCGCCTGCGATGGAAAGAACGTTGAAGAACGAAGAGCTTAGCGCAGGCAGAAAAAAGCTGTTGTGGGAGTTGAGGACCCCGGCGCACCAAGCGGAAAGAGAGATGAACAAAAGAAACGGAAAAAGCACGCGGTTGAGGAGCGTGGTTAGTTCGAGCTTTCCCGGAACGGCCTTGAATCCGTGACCGATAACCGAAACTATCTGCGGTGAAAACACTACTCCAAGAGCGACCACCACCCCGACTATCACGAGAAGGGTATTAAAAAGGTTGTTTGCGAAACGCCACAGCTCGCGCTTGTCTGAATGCTGCATCTTGTCCACGAACACGGGAACGAAGGAGGCCGAGAGCGCGTTTTCTGCGAAGAAATCGCGCAAGAGGTTGGGAATCCTGAACGCAACCTCGAAGGCGTCCTTGGCGAACCCGGCCCCGAAGAGCTGCGCCATTACCATCTCGCGCAAAAGACCTGTAATGCGCGAAATGCCTGTTGCGATACTGAAACCGGCTACCCCTTTGCGGAAGCTTTTGTGCTCAGTGATGGTATTCAATAAATTATTATACAGTCTTGCGTTAAGAAGGTCAAGATTATACATGCAAAAAGGAGTTGTTTAAAATTAGATGTCAAATCCGATAGAAGCCATTACGCAGTTATCGCGGGATTTTGCATAAGAGCCGTCCAATGGACGGCTCTTACTAAAAACCAGGGAGGAGAATGTTAATCCAGCTTGAAGCTGAACGGAATCACCACAGAAGTCTTGACTGCATTTCCTTGCTTCATTGCGGGCTTGAACGTCCATCGTGCCGCTGCATCGAGCGCGGCATTGTCCAGCTCTTCGAAGCCCGAGCTTTGCTTTAGCGTGGTCTCCTCCGGTTTGCCGTCCTTGCCCAGTATCGCTTGCACTAGCGCCTGTCCTTCGTGACCGCCAGCCTTTGCATCTTCAGGATAGCTGGGTTTGACTTGGGTCAATGGCTCGGGTTTCACATCAAGCTCGTCGTATGGGATTATGGTCACGAACTCGAACGGAACCGATATCTTTGTTCTGACATTCTTGCCTGCGGATACCGGAGCACTGAAGCTCCAGCCTGAAGCGGCTTCGAGCGCGGCATTGTCGAGATCGGTGTGACCGGAGCTTTCAACAATCTTTTTTTCTATGACCTTGCCGTCCGTATCTACAAGCATCTCAACGATAACGGTGCCCTCACGTTCGCTTTTGCGTGCTTCGTCGGAATATTCGGGTGCCTTCGTGGCCACAATCTTTATCGGCGAATCCAACTCTCCAGGGTCTGCAGTCTTGATGCATGCCGCAAATCCAAGAAGGGATAATCCAGATATAAGAAGGACATTGAACTTCATGTTCCATCCTTTCGCTTATTTTTTTTACGGATGCCTTAAAGGTATCCGACCTAGAATCCCTCCTCCGTAAACGTTGACCACTTTTATTCTAACGCATCTGCTTGATTATAGCCCTTGAGTGTTATCTGTCAAGTCCGAGTCATGACAAGCACTCACGGACTTTACACGTCTTACCTCAGGAAGTCGTATGTTGCCGGGTAGTTCGCCGAGAAACGAGTTTTACTCTGTGGACTGGCCGGCAGCAGGCGGGTCTTGTGTCTTTCTATCTGTTCACTCGTAGAGATCATCTTTATATCAGAGTGCGAATAGAGAAGCTGTGCAGCTTCAAGGTTCTTTACCGCCCACGCACGCTGGTTCCCATCGGGAATCCAGCCGCAGAGTCCGGCGAGCGTACCTGCTGTTTCGTCGCATATCTGCCAGTCACGGCTTCTCTGCCATCCGACTTCTCTCGATGCGGCATAAAGAACATGGCACGTTTCCAGGAACTGAGCGCGATGAAAAGGTGTATCGAATGCTACCCGGCCTGAAGTAACTGCCTGCTCCACGTATTTAACGAATACGGCCGCACCGCTTACGCTGCTATAGCCGCCGTCGAATGTTCCGGCGTTAACAAAAGGCGTTATCGCCATCACGAGGATTGCTAGCGCGATTACCTTTCTCACTTTGTTACTCCTTGATTTATAATTTGAATTATCAAATCCTTCGCCGGATTTGTGTCAAGCCTGTTTGACACCCCTGCCGGGGTCGATATAATCGTTTTCGAAATTAAATCCCTCAAAGGAGGATTGATGGACGAAAAGTATGCAAATCCCGCGCCCCTAGGTTTGATGGGCTTCGGGATGACCACGGTGCTTTTGAACATCCACAATACGGGCCTTTTCCCGATGAGCGCCGTAATAGTCGCTATGGGCATCTTTTACGGAGGCATTGCCCAGATAATAGCAGGTATAATGGAGTTCCGCAAGGCCAATACATTCGGAACCACTGCCTTCACTTCCTACGGACTCTTCTGGCTTACGCTCGTTTTTATTCTGATAGCGCCCGTTCTCGGACTGCCCGAGATGTGGAAGACTCTATCCGCGTTCACGGGCTGGTATCTGTTCTTTTGGGGACTCTTCACGTTCTGCATGATGTTTGCGACGTTGAAAAAAAACGTGGCGTTGTTCTTCGTGTTCTTGAGCTTGACCACCTTATTCTGGCTTCTTGCCGTCGGCCACTGGATTCCGGGCGTTACCGGTTCCCTTATCATTAAAATCGCCGGCTGGGAAGGAATCGTATGCGGGCTTTCGGCTATATATCTTGCCATGGCAGAGGTCCTCAACGAAAATATTGGACGAACCGTCCTGCCCATCTGTCCGTTTAAGAGCGAGTAATCTTTTTTGATTCTTGAGGCAAACCCATCGGTTTGCCTATATTTGCCGGCAGACCAAGGGGAAACAATGGGCAAGAATAAAGTAATCCTTGCCGTCGTGATAACGGCGCTAGCGGCGGTAAGCAAACCGGTCAGAGCGGAACCAAGGAAGGTTCAGGCACCTGGTCTGGTTCTGCCATTCGCAGAAAGAACACGGTTGAGACAACCTGGAATTCCGTCAGCGGAACATGGAATACCGACGACGATGAATATGGCTTCTTCTACGGTTCCCCATCGACTTACGAAGCAAGGTGGATTGTGACCACTAGTTCTTTACCTCAGCTTACGGGCGGAGGCACAAGCTCAGGCGGACTTGAAGAGTAGAACCCTTGAATGCGAAGATGCCAGAAGGGCTTTGCCCTCCTGGCATTGACATGAAACTCTGACAGCTTATATTAATATAGGTTAAACAAGGAGATCGTAATGGTGAATATATGTTTAGCAGGGCTTGTGATGCTAGGGGGTGTTATTAAGGGGCCTTTCCGCATAG
>JAAYVC010000085.1 GCA_012517375.1 bacterium
AGGACAATGTCCCGGACTCGCCCGAAGATTCAATCATGTCGATTTTTCTGCCCGAAGCGTCGAAGACGGATGCGGAGAAACCGTTCGGGCAGTCGAAGTAGCGCAGGGTGATGGTTGAGCCGATTGGCGTAACTGACAAGGAGTTTAAGCCACTTGTCTCAGGGTGTTCGGTAATGCCTTCGCCCATGTCCCAGTCCGAGATCATCGCATAAGCCTTTAGTACGCTGTCCTGTCCTATACGCGTCATGCGCGAATACACCCACACGATTCTGTCATTTGACACCGAAACCGCAGGAGTCTGGCATGGAATAAAAGGCCTGTATATAAAGGTATCAGCGCCCCAGGCTGATGTATACTCGAAAAGAGTGGTGCTGCGCTGAGGTTCGTTGCCCTGCACTTTCCCAAGAATGCCTGCGGCATGAGCCCATAATTTAACGTTGCTGTCAGGTGTCCACTCGGTATATATCCTTGTATGAGTGTGGCAGAAACGGTCGTCCGAAGAAACTGCAATGTTGAACTGGCCTGCGGGGTCAGTCGATTGACTCCACAACGAATCACTCCATATCAGGCCGCTTATGGGGCGGCGAACAAGCCCTTTTTCCTCGAAAACCCGGCCAATCAAGTGATCGGGCATGTATGGCGGTATCATGTAGTCGGTCCAGAACACGACGAAGCGGTCGTTATCAAGCCAGAAGGGTTTGGGCGCGCAGGCGCCAACTAGCTCCGCTCCGTCGTCCACGCGATGTCCTTCGGGCTCCCAGGGAAGGATAGGGATATCATCCGCGTCGAACGCCTGAAAAATAGGGTACGTGTGCGCCGTTTCGTTAAAATCGAGCCATGTTATAACGATGTCGTTTGCATCGTTTAGAGCAACTTGAGGATATAAGAAGTCAACCCTAGTGGGAATGGAGTCGTGCACCATGAAAGCGGTATTCTTTGGCGAACCATTCGGGTCAAAACGTTGTACCCACACGAACCTCGATGGGTCTCTCCAACTACTCCAAGCTAAAGTGAACTCTCCTTCGCTATTCAAACCCAGGGATGTAGTCTTCTTCACAGATGTAAGATATAACTGAGGTTCGATTGTTTTTGCAGACAAAAGAGGCATTCCTACAGATGAGAAGCGCTGGAAGCGGATGTTTGAAAGATTCTCTGAGTCTGCGCCTGTTGTTCTATTGTCAATCCACACTAAAACAGTGTTCCCCGCGCTGTCCATTCCGATGCAAGGCCAGAAAGTCCAGCATGTGTCTGCAATCTTTTCGGGCTTGTAGGCGTCTGTAAGAGGGTTTCCGTTCTTGTCAAAGAACCGAACGTAAAGGTCCAGCCTTGAACGGTAAGGCCGCCATGTGGAATCGTAAGCGCTATCCACCCAGGCAACGGCGAAATGGCCGTCAGGCGCCATGGCTGCGCTTAACATAATCTGGTGATGTTTGGCGGCTGCCTCGGCAAGAGGAAAGGGGTCGACCAAAACGCCTGAAAAGATGGTAAGACCTGTAAGCAATACATTCAGCACAAAAAGCCTCCTTGTTTTTTATTATAAGTCGAAACCTGCATCAATCAAGGTCGGGAGGAGGTCGGCATTTGCCGACCTCCTCAAACAGGTTCGTTACCAGTTAGCTGTTCGATCTCCATCACAAGCACCGTCACCTGTTAGACCTGAAGGTGTGCTGCTGGTAATCGTCCAACCTCCGGTGTAGTATGGCGTCGGGGGTGGACTCCCAGCTGGATAAGTGAAAGATGCGTCCCATGTGCCAATAACAGAACTCCATGTGGTTTCTACCGTGTTCTTTCTGCGAATCGCCGAACCTGCCCAGGTGCCGTCTCCTTCCTTGGTTCCGGTCTGACCTGTAGTTTTGCCGCCTGTGATAGAGGCGATCTTAAGGAAGATGGTATCGTTGTCTCTATCGTAAACAAACCTAATCGTTATGGTATCTCCCTGACCGAAAGCAGGGTTGTAGAAGGTATCACGGTCGCTGACCCGCGTTGAATCGTACATCTCTCTAGTATAAACATTAGGGGTTGTGTAGGCATTACCGCTGTAATAAAGGGTTCCGCCCACGAACCAGCCGTCCCATGTCTCGTAGTAGGCCTGCGCCGTTGTTGCCGTTGCAAGCACTGCTATCACGGCGGCAAGGATTAGGGCTTTGTGTTTGCCCATTGTTACTCCTTGGGTTAGATTGTTTGTTAATAATCTAAGGAATCCTGTGTTCCTGTCTTGCCCTCGGCAGCATAATTATAGAAAAAAAAAAACCGCATGTCAAGTCTTTTTACGCCAAAAGGAAGCCGAATAATAAGTAGAATGGGGGCTCAATAAAAAAGCGCCTCCCTATCGAAGGGGAGGGACGGCTCCTCTGGAGCCGTTTTGAAGCTTCTGTTTAGTTCACTGGATCAGAGGAACCGAACTTCTCGCAAAAAAGAGTGCCCCCCTATCGAAGGGGGGCACCAAGGAAAGTCAGTCCAGCTTGCCCTAAAATTCAAGTCGCAGTCGATTATCCGTAGAAAGGAGGTGATCCAGCCGCACGTTCCCGTACGGCTACCTTGTTACGACTTAGCCCCAGTCACCGAGTTCACCCTCAACGCAGGTCCTCACGAGGTTAGACTCCACGTCTTCAGGTGCCCACGACTTCCATGGCTTGACGGGCGGTGTGTACAAGCCCCGAGAACGCATTCACCACAGCATGGCTGATCTGCGATTACTAGCGATTCCATCTTCATGCAGGCGAGTTGCAGCCTGCAATCCGAACCATGGCCGCTTTTAAGGGATTAGCTTCATCTCGCGATGTTGCAGCCCGCTGTAACGGCCACTGTATGACGCGTGTCGCCCTGGGCATAAAGGCCACGATGACTTGACATCATCCCCACCTTCCTCCCGGTTGACCCGGGCAGTCCCGATAGAGTGCCCAGCATAACCTGATGGCAACTATCGGCAGGGGTTGCGCTCGTTGCGGGACTTAACCCAACACCTCACGGCACGAGCTGACGACAGCCGTGCAGCACCTGTGTACGCTCCGGGGAAAACCCCGGTCCTTCACCTTTCGGATCCGTACCACGTACATGTCAAACCCAGGTAAGGTTCTTCGCGTAGCAACGAATTAAACCGCATCATCCACCGCTTGTGCGGGGCCCCGTCAATTCCTTTGAGTTTTAGCCTTGCGGCCGTAGTCCCCAGGCGGTACACTTATCGCGTTAGCTGCGGCACTGACCATTGCCAATACCTAGTGTACATTGTTTACGGCTAAGACTACCCGGGTATCTAATCCGGTTTGCTACCTTAGCTTTCGTGCTTCAGCGTCAGGAACATACCAGAGAGCTGCTTTCGCCATAGGCGTTCCTCCTGATATCCACGCATTTTACCGCTACACCAGGAGTTCCGCTCTCCTCTTCTGTCCTCTAGATCGGCAGTATCGACCGCAGTTTCCAGGTTGAGCCTAGAGATTTCACAATCGACTTACCAATCCGCCTACGCACCCTTTACGCCCAGTGAATCCGGGCAACGCTTGCACCCTACGTATTACCGCGGCTGCTGGCACGTAGTTAGCCGGTGCTTCCTTTGGGGGTACCGTCAATACTAATGGATATTAGCCATTAGTATCATCGTCCCCCCTGTCAGCGGTTTACATCCCGAAAGACTTCATCCCGCACGCGGCGTCGCTGCATCAGGCTTTCGCCCATTGTGCAATTTTCTAGACTGCTGCCTCCCGTAGGAGTCGGGCCCGTGTCGCAGTGCCCGTGTGGCCGATCGCCCTCTCAGGCCGGCTACCCGTCGTTGCCTTGGTGGGCCATTACCCCGCCAACAAGCTGATAGGCCAGGAGCTCATCCCAAAGCGATAGCTTACAAGTAGAGGCCATCTTTCCTCCAAAAGACTCGCGTCCTTCGGAGCGTACGGGGAATTAGCACCGATTTCTCGATGTTGTGCCCCGCTTCGGGGTAAATTACTCCAGTATTACTCACCCGTTCGCCACTAACTTTTCTCAAGTATTGCTACAAAAGAAAAGTCCGTTCGACTTGCATGTCTAAGACACGCCGCCAGCGTTAGCCCTGAGCCAGGATCAAACCCTCCAAGCAAAAATTCTTGAAGGTAAACTGGACTTAAAACTCAAGGGGGCTGGACTTACTTTCCAAATTTCCCAAAGAACAAGACGAGAATTATATGCACATTTCCGGCGTTGTCAAGTACCTTTCTTTCGGATAGTTACTGACACGCAGCTATTATGGCATTCTCGGTTCAAAAAAGAACCACCTCTCAACCCTTCGCAAGAGTATTATAATCAGCCAAACCAAGATGTCAAGACAATAAACCCGTTAAAAACGCCTTGCGTTTTTAACGGGTAGCCAAAAAATAAGCCCCACAAAAACACGGAGTGTTTTGCTGGGGGCTCCATCCGCACTTGGTATTTTACGCTTGTTCTGATTCTCGACGCCGTTGAAATTCTTTTGCATTTTCCGCTTTCTCATAAGTCTAAAAGAAAATCCGCTGGAGTGGATTTTCTTTTATTAAATTATCCCGCGTGCGGGGGAATTTCTCCCTTCTAGCGAGGGGAAGGGCTTAAAAGGAGGCGTGTCATTGCCCTGACACTGGTTGCGCGTTCCCTCGCACGCGGGAAGGAACCATCTAACCAAGGAGGTTATCCTATATATATTATAGGATAGAAAAAGATTGGGTCAAGTTGTGTTGCACTTAGAAGATTGCGTCGAAACCTTAAAAATATGGTTTTACCTTGCCCAAATTCTCCTCTGGAGAATCCCCTTACCCTTCGAGGGAAGGGGAACTATTAATCTCCTCCCCCTTGATGGGGGAGGGTGGGAGGAGGTGAAACCCTTTTTAAGTGTATATCTCATTTTTCTTCTGGATCGGTTTCTCTTCCGATTCTCAATTCAACCTCTTGTCTTATTACTTCTACGACTCCATCCGTATTCTTAAGTACATCATTATCCCAGAATCTTAAGATCTTGAATCCTTTGGAAACAAACCAGGCATCCCTCACATTATCCTGCTCTGAGTCTGCATGTTGACTGCCTTCAACCTCAACAATCAGTCCCGAATCGAATGAAACGAAATCTACAATATATTTCTCAAAGGGATATTGACGCCTGAACATCACGCCGAGTTGTTTGCGGTTGAGGCGTTTCCAGAGTTTGGCTTCGGCATCGGTCATGCGATGTCGCAAGCCTTTAGAAAGCGGCGTGAGTTTCCTGCGCGTCAACTTCATTTTGGGTTTCACCTTGCCCCTAACCCCTTCCCGTCGAGGGAAGGGGAACTTCTGATCTCCTCCCCCTTGATGGGGTGAGGTGTACTCTCCTTCGGAGGCTTGAGGGAGGAGGTGAAAGTGTTTGATTTACAACAATGCTTGAATAGATTTTGAGAGTAAGCTAAATTCATGAGTTTCACCTTGCCCCTAACCCCTTCCCATCGAGGGAAGGGGAACTCCTCCCCCTTGATTGGGGAGGCTGGGAGGAGGTGAAACTTAAAATTTGCCACTAATGAAGGACCGTTGTGAGAATCTCAGGATAGTAAATTGCTAACCAAATAGTACCTGCAAGCCAAGCGAGGAATAGAAAGCCAGCAATGGAGATGCCTACAATCAAACCAGTTTTCTTCTGACCTTCCCTTCCGAATATCATCGCCAGCAGGACGATTATGCCTGCCGTTACAATCGCCAGGCCGGCGAGCGCTATGGGAACGCTGGCCCCGCCAAGCCGCACCGCCGTCGGAACGATGGTCACTACAAACGCAATTATCGCCGCAAATATGCCGATGATTTGCACAAAGTTGCGCGTCATGCGCTGTTCATTGTCTTTGGCCTCTTCTATTCCCTTGTTTAGTAATTTTGTTTTTTCTTCAGTTTCACTTTTTAAAGTAGTTAACTCCCCTTTTGTACTAAAAACGAATCTTTTGTAATCTACTAAATTCCTTTGGAGGTCTTCCATCTGGAGATTTTGAGCTTTGATTCTCGTTTCTCTTCCTTGGTTTTCCATCTCAACATCTACTTCCCCTAATTTTTCAAGTAAACCAGTTAGAGTATATATACGAGGATAGTTTTCCTCTAATTCGTAATGCTCTAATATCAAGGGTATTTCTCTAAAACTCTGAGGCGAGCCATCAACTTTTTTATAGAGTACACGAACAGCATCAACTCTCAGGCCTTTAAAAAAGCAGAGAGCGAAATCATCAAGCAGGTCTCTTTTAGGAACATCGTTCGAACGTTCTGCGTCATTTCGTTTTACCAGCCACATTTTCCAGAACTCAACAAGAAGATCTTGGCAAAAAGTATTAAATCTGGTGGTTATTTCGAAAATTAGCAAATCTAGGATTACAACCGAAGTGATAGGCACATTGGAACCTATTGAAAACGATCTCCCTTTTAAACTCATGACTTGGTGTCCCTTGTTATAAGAGTCAAAGAACTTAGATTCGTTATCTTCAAAGTGATATTCATCCCATGATAGTCTGTTGAATATTGCATGGATAAAGGGAGTTATTGTATTCGACTCCTCCTGCCCTACCGCCATAGAGTTAATAATATC
>JAAYVC010000086.1 GCA_012517375.1 bacterium
ACATGAAGCTGAAAAAGAACCCGAATATGCCTTTTCAGAATCGTGAGTGCTTACTGTGGCTGCAGGTGTTAGTCCGTGAGTTGGGCCTCTACCTACATAAGAATCCCATACATCGCTATCCTTTTCGAATCCCGCATCCTTAATCAAATTGACTCTCTCTAAGCCAAAAAGCATAAGAGGTAAAAATAATACAACAATCAATCGCTTCACTTTATCCTCCTAAGTTAGTAACTTCATTTTAAATCTCTTTTTCACGCTGTCAACTGCCGGTTCTATGTCTTAAGGCTTAATCCAAACTTGACTTGACTCGCTTTCATATATATACTGCGTTGTGGTTGACGTTTATCTCTCCCTTCCTGCTTTCTTGACCATGGTTTCTTCTGCCGCTGAGGTTTA
The DNA here is from genome assembly GCA_012517375.1 of bacterium. Taxonomy (NCBI): domain Bacteria; species bacterium. The sequence goes on from JAAYVC010000086.1 coordinate 397, forward strand.
CAGGCAGGAAACGGTCGGCTACCTTGTAGGCTATCCTACGAAGTCGAACTTCGTCGTGGAGTACGCCGTGCCCTTCCAGGCCGTTGATTCTTCGGATTCCGTTGTATATGTTGATGAAAACCGCACCGCCCGCATAAACCGCATAATAAACCGTCTTGCCGAAGGCTTGGAGATAGTGGGAACCTTCCATTCACATGCCGGGCTGGGTTCGCGAAAAGCCCTGCCCCTGCCTTCGGAAGCGGACGTGAACCACGTGCTTCCCGACGAGATTGAGCTTATTGTGGCTCTCAACCCCAAGAAGAAGGAGGTACGCTGGCAAGAGGGCAACTACACCGTCTACGGAACGGTTGACGACCTTCACGTCGAGATTGGCGGGTTCATGAGAACGGGGAGCGGAAGGGGCTGGAAGCGCCTGCACATAAACTGTTCACCCATAACGGGAGTGAGGCCCTGATGCCAAAGATTCCTTTTGAACGCATCGCCGAGTTTTACGATACCCTCATGAAGGGAATCGAGTACCGGGACTGGGTGGACTACACCATTGATATCTTCGACAGATACTCCCACAAGCCTTTGAGGGTCCTTGACATGGCCTGCGGCACCGGAACCGCTTCGATTGAGCTTGCAAGACGCGGCTTCGAGGTAACCGCACTCGACCGTTCGCGCCAGATGCTCGATATCCTCAAGAAGAAGCGCGGCTCGGCTAAGATAGAGATTGTGGAGGCCGATATGCAGCGCTTCAAGCTGGGCCACAAGGTGGACGCGGTAACCTGCTACTTCGACAGCGTGAACTACCTCATGGACGAGAAGGAGATAGAGCGCTGCTTTGCTTGCGTTTACGAGGCACTAAGCCAGAAGGGAATGTTCGTCTTCGACATGAACACCATTTACGGTCTCGAACGGGTATGGGGCACCAACACGATGATAAGGGAGATAGACAACGTATACTCAGTGTGGAAATCGGTATACGACTCCATGCGCAACGTTTCAACGCTATACCTGACGCTCTTTATCAAAAACGGCTCTAGCTACGCAAGGGTGGACGAGGTGCACCAGGAAAGGGCCTATCCCACTGAAACCATAAAGAATGCGCTCATGCGGGCCGGGTTCAGGAATGTTGAGGCGTTCGCGCATCTTACCTTGCATCCTTCGCTCGATATCAGCTCGAGGGTGATGTACGCGGCGGAGAAGGCGCGATGAAGATTATAGCCGATTTGCACATTCATTCCAGATTCTCGCGCGCAACAAGCCAGAACATGCGGATTCCGGACATGGCAAGGATGGCAAAGAAAAAGGGCATAGGCATACTGGGAACCGGCGACTTCACGCACCCGGGCTGGCTCGAGGAGCTAGGGAAAAATATAATAGAGGCCGGCCCCGGGATATACGAATACAGCGACGTGAAGTTTATCCTGACTGCGGAGGTAGCAAACATCTATACCCGCAAGGGCAGCCTGCGCAGGATTCACAACATGATTTTCGCTCCATCGTTCGACGATGCGGAAAAGATAAACAAGTTTCTCTCAAGATTCGGAAGCCTTACATCGGACGGACGTCCAATGCTCGGTCTCGATTCGGAGGCAATGCTAGAGGGTGTTCTCTCGCTCTCGCCCGAAAGCTTTGTCGTTCCCGCGCACATCTGGACGCCCTGGTTCTCGCTCTTCGGCTCAAAGTCTGGCTTCAACTCTATCGAGGACTGCTTCGGCCGCTACACGAAGGAGGTATTCGCCCTGGAGACCGGTTTATCCTCTGACCCTCCCATGAACTGGCGTCTTTCGTCGATTGACCGCATGACGCTCATCTCGAACTCGGACGCGCACTCTCCTGCAAACCTGGGCAGGGAGGCAAACTTATTCGATATAGAGCCTTCCTTTTTCGAGCTCAAGGAGGCTCTCCGCACGAAGGACCCTTCAAAGATGCTTGCAACAATTGAGTTCTTCCCGCAGGAGGGCAAGTACCATTACGACGGCCACCGCACGTGCCTCAAGAGGCTCTCGCCCCGCGAGTCGCTTGCGCTGAAGAACCGCTGTCCTGTCTGCGGAAAGGGATTGACGCTGGGCGTTCTTCACCGCGTCGAGGAGCTTGCGGACAGACCCGACGGATACCATCCTGCGGACGCGATACCTTATTACTCGATAATTCCCCTGGCCGAGATAATAGCCGAGTCTAAAGGCACAGGCAGGGATACGGCGGCAGTCCAGCAGGTGTACGACAGGATAACGGATGCCATTGGAGGCGAGTTCCGCACGCTTTTGTGGGCTTCGGAGGAGGAACTCGCAAAAACGGCAGGAGACGAGATCGCTCAGGGAATCATAAGGATGCGGAAGGGCAGAGTGAAGGTCGAGGAAGGCTACGACGGCGTTTTTGGAAAGATAAGCGTATTCTCGGAATTTCTTAAAAGTGATGAGACTAAAGAGCAGGAGAAGAAGGATAATGAACAGCTTTCCCTGTTTTAATAATTCACGGACGGAGCAATGATGGAAAGACTCTGGGCGCCGTGGAGGATGGCGTACATAAAGGATGCGGCGGCAGCAGGCGATTCGGATACAGAGTGTGTGCTCTGCAGGATTGCTAAGGAGGCGGACAAGGAGGAGGAGAATTTAGTTGTGGCAAGGGGAAAGCACGTGTTCGTGGTCCTCAACCGCTTCCCCTACTCAAACGGCCACCTTATGATTTCGCCATACAAGCACGTCAGGGACTTTTCGGGTCTTGCGCCGAGAGCGGTTACCGAGTTGGTAGAATATACCCAGGAATCCATCAACACGCTGCGCAGGATGAGCAACCCGGACGGATTCAACTTAGGCGCTAACCTTGGACGCGTTGCAGGCGCAGGGATAGATTTCCATCTTCACATGCACGTGGTTCCGCGCTGGTCCGGCGATACCAACTTCATGCCGGTACTTGCGGATGTGAAGGTAATCGCGCAAGCCCTGGAGGAGACATGGCGCGAGCTGCGCTCCCACTGGCAGGGCGGCTAGTTTTTCCCTTGTTTTTTTGACAAAATCATGAGCAATCAGGCTCTGACCCTGGACACTTCGGTTCAGTATCTCAAGGGCATAGGTCCCGCACGTGCAGAGAGGCTTCAACGCCTGAATATTAAGACGGTTGAGGATCTTTTATATCACATTCCTTCGAGATACATCGACCGCTCCAGCCCTTCACCCCTTTCAGGAGCAAAACCCGGCGACAAAGTCACCCTCGTGGTAACGGTGATGGGATCAACATTCAGAAGAACAAGACGCGGCCCGGTTGTGGAGATTCTCGTCTGCGATGGAACGGGCGAGGAATCCGAGTTGAACAGACCAGCTAAATCCCAGATGTATGCGGTATGGTTCAACAGACCCGATTTAAGGGATAAGTTCAAGGCAGGCGAGAAGCTGATACTCTCCGGTCAGGTGTCCTTCTACGGCCAGCGCCAGATGGTGAACCCTTTCTTTGAAAAATTCGACGATAATCCCGATTTCTTTGAGCGCGCTGTATTTCCTGTTTATCCTTTAACCGAAGGTCTTAAGGCATGGGAGGTAAGGAAAGCGGTAAAGCGCGCGCTGGAAGAACTTGCAGATATACCCGAGACCCTGCCCGGCCAGATAAGGGACAGGCGGAAGCTTGCTGGTCTTCGCGAGACGTTCCGGATGCTGCATGCACCATCAAGCGTTGACGAACCTCCAAAAGGGCTCTTGCGTCTTTCCTATGAGGAGCTTTTCTATCTCAAACTGCTCGTTACTTTGAGGCGCAGACAGATGGAAGAAAAGTATGCGGCAGAGCCCCTTCCGGATTCGGGTGATTTCACGAAGAGATTTACCGAGTCGCTGCCCTTCAGGCTGACGGGCGATCAGCACAAGGCTATGTCCGAAATTGATGCGGACATATCGCGTTCCCGTCCAATGCACAGGCTTCTTGAGGGCGACGTGGGCTCGGGAAAGACCGTCGTGGCGCTTTATGCAATGATGAGGGCCGCGAATTGCGGCATGCAGGCGGCGATGATTGCGCCTACCGAGATACTGGCCGAGCAGCATTACGAGGGATGGAGCGAACGTCTGTCGCTTTTGGGCGCGACCACGGTTATTTTGTCCGGAAGCCTCGCTTCTAGGGAAAAGGAGAGAATCCTCGCCATGATTGCATCGGGCGAGGCTCGGATTATCATAGGCACCCACGCCTTGATCGAGGAGCACGTAAGATTCCAGAGACTCGGGCTAGTCGTTGTGGACGAACAGCACCGGTTCGGAGTGATGCAGCGCGCGGCTCTCAGGCAGAAAAGCCTGAAGACGCCTCACATTCTCGTCATGTCGGCGACGCCTATACCGAGGACCCTCACTCTATCCTATTACGGGGACCTGAATCTTTCAATCCTCAAGGATAAGCCTGCGGGTAGGGCTGAAAGGAAAACGGAGATTGCTTACGAGAGCCGCAGGGAAGGGGTCTACCGCTGGCTTGCGGAACGACTAGAGGCGGATGAGAGGGCGTATATAGTAGCCCCGCTTATAGATGAATCCGAGAAGCTTGAAGTTTCGTCTGCAAAGGAGACTTTCGAGGAGGCTAAACGGAAGCTGGGTGAGTCAAACGTTGCGCTCCTTCACGGAAGGATGAAGCCCTCGGAAAGGACAGAGGCGATGGAGCGCTTCAGGAAGGGCGAGATAAAGGTATTGGTTTCGACAACCGTTATCGAAGTGGGCGTGGACGTACCCGAAGCTACCGTTATGATAATACGTCATCCGGAAAGATTCGGTATTGCGCAGCTGCACCAGCTGAGAGGAAGAATAGGAAGGGGAACGAGACCGTCCCGCTGCATTCTCCTCGTTTCAAAAGGTCTTTCAGCAGAGACCAGGAAGCGGCTCGATTTTTTTTCAAAAACCGAGGACGGTTTTCTTCTCGCTGAGGAGGATTTGAGGCTCCGCGGACCGGGCGAGATACTCGGAACCAGGCAGCACGGCCTTCCCGACATGAAGGTCGCGGACCTTCAGCGAGATAAGGAGCTTTTGTCGCTCGCCGGCCAGGATGCCGAATGGCTTATCCGGGATGATCCTGAAATTCGGAAACACGAGAGCGTCGCCCGCACCCTGCGCAGGCGGCACTCTCAGAGCATTGAACTTTTAGGAGTAGCATGAATAAGAATATCTTACTGCTTGCGGGTGTTGCACTTGCTATTTCGGGATGCGGCAAGTACAAACCCGAATCCGTCGGCGGAGCGCGCGACGTGCTCGTTTTCACCGACTGCAAAGAACTAATAGAGTCTGAGATCTCCTTTGCGCTTGAGAAACCCGTATACACCCCTCAGCCTGAACCTGAGTTGAACGTGAGATACATGGTTCAATCGGATCTTGAGAGTCATTTGACCTATCATGGAATAATCTTCGCGGGTCTTGAAGAGGACCCTATTATCAAGAACAACTTTCCCAAGCTTTCGGCTAACGATTCCTTCGCCCTCTATAAGATTGAGGATCCCTGGGCAAAGAAGCAGAAGCTTCTCGTGTTCGTGGCCCGGGACACCACGGCACTGCTTTTGGGACTCAAGGCGGTGAGAGAGAAGATATACGAGACCTTCAAGTACCAGCTTCTGGAAAGGCTCGAGGCGATGACCTACGAATCAGGCACAGACGCAAAACTCGCCAAGGAAATTGAAAAATTCGGCTTCAAGGTCAAGGTTCCCCGCTACTGGCTTTTGGATAAGAGCAATGCGGAAGAAAGATTCATATGGATTCACACGCACGAACCCGACCGCTCGATATTCGTATACTGGGAGCCAAACGAGAGGGCCGACCTTTCCCGCAGGGCGATGATAGGCCTACGGGACAGTCTGACCCGCAGATTCTACCAGGGCGATTATCTCGACTCCGTTTTTCTCTCGGCAGGCCCCTCGTATTTCAGAGGGCAAAACGCTTTGGAGATAGAAGGGGTGTGGCAGAACGACTCAATGATGATAGGCGGGCCCATGAAGGCGTACGCCTTCAATGAAGACGGCCGCTTCTATATGGTAGACGCGATGCTATTCTATCCTGCCGCGCCGAAAAAGAAGCTTTTCTGGCTTAACCAGCTTGAAGTGGTTATCGCTACGTTTGAACCCCTGAAGTGAGCTTAAAGGTATACTTTTCCACTTCCGAGATATCAGGGGAACTGTATTCAAGACTGATAGCAAAAGAGATTCTTAAGGAGAGACCGGACGCGCTTATACTGGGCGCTGGAAAAGAGTCCGGAGCCGGCATGAGCAGGAATGCGGAGCTTGCGCCGGTCGGTTTTGCCGCAGGAGCAAGGAGGGCCCCTGACGTTCTGGGACGGATAAGAGAGATTGAGCGGGATGTCAGGGACGCCAAGCCTGACATATTCCTTGCAGTTGCATGGTCGGAACCGAACACGATTCTCGGCTTAAGGCTCAGGGATATGAGGAACATGAAAAGGGTTTTTTTTGCTCCTCCTCAGTTGTGGGCATGGGGTAAATGGAGGGCCTCGCTTCTTAAAAAAGGATACCATCTTCTTCTTGCCCTCTACCCGCGTGAGGCTTTATTTTTAAGAAGGCTTGGACTCAATGCACAATACGCTGGGAATCCCCTTGTCTCATACCTAAAGACCATAAGGGCGACCAGAAGTTGCGCAAGCGCAGGGGGCAAGGAGAGCGAGGGGGGCGAGGAGGGCGGCACGAGAACGATAGCGCTGCTACCCGGATCCAGACTTTCGGAAAAAAGGAGAAACATCCCTTTACTCGAGCGATTCGTAAAGGAATGGAGAATTGCATACCCCCGGGATCGGGCAACGTGGCTTTTTTTGCATGAAGAAGAAGCTTTCAAAAAAAAGAAGAAATCCATGTCATGGGAGAATGCTGTATCGGGCGAAGATAGATACAGGGCACTGGCATCCTCGAGCTTCGCGCTTGTCACATCAGGAACGGCGAGTCTTGAGGCCGCACTTCTAGGAATACCGCAGGTTGTATTTTACACCCTCTCGGCGACGGAGTTAGCGCTTGCAAAGGCTCTTACGAACGCAAAGCGCTTCGCTCTTCCCAATATCATCCTCTCAGAGGAAGCGGTTCCCGAACTGCTCAATCCCTCGGTACAAGATCTCGTAAAAAAAGCTGCCGGACTCATCTCTTTCAGTTCAGGAATTCCGGATATTTCAACCAGACTTAACTTAGCTCTCACCCCCCTTGACAAATCGGTTTCTTTCCTTAGAGTTATTCTTAATAGAGAATCTAGCGTGCATTTTTAACCTAGGAGGAACCATGAAACCAAAAGGTGTTTTTTTACTGAGCGGGCTTATACTTATTCTTTCGGCATCATTGCTGATGGCCAGAAGAGAATGGACAGAAACAACCTTAGATGATTTTGCCGATGGACAGTTTAGCGCCGCCCTTTATGCGTCGGATACCGGAGTTGCAGGAGACGGAGCCGTTCAATGGGTACAGACCCGAGATATAGACAAGGACGGCCACTTCGACTTCGTTATCTCAAGCTCTCACAAAGGAACCTTTGGCGTGCCAGCCGCAGGCGATTACGGTTTCCACTACGACAATAGAATCCTGGTGGATTCATTATTCAGCTGGAACGGTTCCGGCAATCTCGTCACCGATTACGATAACGACGGCAATCCCGATGTCATACTCTCCGCCTACGATAACCAGGCGAGCCAGACGAATATCTGGACTCATATATACTACGGGCCCACATGGTCCCGCAGAGACAGCATCTTTACCGGCTACCGATGCACAGGCATAAGCGCCGCCGACCTCGACTATGACGGTTTGCTCGATCTTGTTATCTCAAGACTCACTGGTAAGGCTCTCATTGTCTACCAGGGCGGGGATACAGTCGGATTGAACTGCGCCCAGAACTACGCCAGCGCAATAGGCGATATAGACGATGACGGCGATCTTGACATCATTCTGGCGGGAAGCGCGGCCATCCTTTACAGGGGACCTGATTTTACGGAATCAGCGATAATACCCGGCGTCGACTCGCTGACCGACGTTTCAATAGCCGACATGGACAACGACGACGACCTTGATCTTATCTTCTCGGCGTTCGGCGACACCTCATACATCGTCTTGGGTCCCAGCTTGACGTCCCGCAACACTATGATTACGTCGAACGCCAGAGGCATAAGCGTGGCAAGGCTTAACGCGGACGACGATCTGGACGTTATCGTTTCAAATTACGGTAAAGCCGACCATTCAGAAAACTCTTTGATCTTCTACGGCCCTAACCCTGGAAGCACTGCCGGTACCCCGATATTCTCGCAATGGGCAATAGGAAACATGGTCGGCGACTACAACGTTGACGGAACCCTGGATATATGCATTACTAACTCGATGCTTGAGGCGGATTCGTCTTACACCAATGCCTATTCCTACATCTATTTCGGACCCGATTTCAGCACCTTCGACAGCGTAAGGGCTCCCGGCGCCTCGATGAGTACGACGATGGATCTGGGCAATATCTACGACAGAACCAACCACGAATACTATGTATCCTCAGTGTTCGACGCCGAGAGAGCGGCTGACTGGGATTCAGTAAAATATCTTGCTCAAGCGCCTGCCGGCTCGGAGTTCATGTTCTACGTCCAGACAGGCAATACAGCCGTGCCGGACACTTCATGGAGCGACTGGCTGAATATTAATACCGGCGACACCCTTCCCGACAGCCTGGCTTCCCGCTATATACGCTACAGGGTGATGCTTGGAACAAACTATCTGCAATGCGCAAGAATAGAGGAAGTGACAATCGAGTATCCTTCCCTTCCTGACGTTCTTCCTGATACGCTTCTTTCGCCCGATGCTGATAATATACCAGCATGTGGAACCTATCCCCTTCTTGTAAGGGTTGTCAATATGGGCGAGGATTCCGCAGTCTTTCCCGTGCACGCTATTCTGGACAGCATGGGTACGACAAAATACGACAGCGCGATAACTAAAACCCTCGGCGTAAACGATACCGAAGACGTTTTCTTCAGCAACATCTATTTCTGCCCGGGAGACAGCCTGTGGATAATTACCGAGATGCCTGGCGATGTGGACCCGTCAAACGACACCCTGTTCGCCCTTATCTCTTCTGCAGGAATTGAGGAAGCGACACCCCTAAGAATCACCGCACTCAGCGTACCATCGGCAGCGTCGCCGATTGAGATCAAATACACTCTGGCGCGCGATGAGAACGTTCTATTATCCGTTTACGATGCGACAGGCAGACTGGTAAATTCTCTGGACGAAGGTTCACGCAAGGCAGGCCAATATCTGATTACGTGGAACTGTCTCTCGAACTCAGGCAGGAAATCCGGACCGGGCGTGTACTTTGTAAAGCTTGAGACTCCGACTACGACAATCACGCGCAAGCTTGTTCTAGTAAAGTAATTTCACAACCCTCTCGTGGAGCCGGGAGCTCCGGCTCCACGAGGTTCATCCAATGCCTGAATTCTCTGTAAAAAAACAGTGGCACAACGTATATCTTATACTAAACGCTCTCGCATGGGCCGCCGCAATAGTCTTCATCGCGACACTATACAGACCTTTATTCTTCAAGACGGGAATCCTTATGGGTATCTGCTCAATGGTGTCGGTCGTATCCTGCGCCGTCCTCATCAAGCCCGGAAAAAGACTCGCAGGGAGCATACTTCAGGCCTTATCCTGGTCAGTTTTTTTCTTGTTGACAATAGTGATCGTCCGCAGTTCATTGATCCCTGCATTGATAATCATACTGCCAGCGGGGCTCGTGAGTTTAGGAACGCTTGCCTTGCTCGGCGGCCTTGGATACGCGCAAGAACGTCAGCTTAAGGAAGCCTTCAGAAAGTAACGCCCTCTAAATAAAATATAATTAACCGCTTACGGAGTTCAGCTTTTTCTCCTGCCTTTACTAATGAAGTATGCCGCGGATAATCCAAAACTAACCGTAAAGAAGGCTATTTCCGCTATCATCCAGCCCGGTTTCAGCGCATAAACCGTTACTCCGAAAAAATAGCATCCTGCGAGAAACCCTGCAAGACCAGCCCACATCAGGAGTCTTGACCATGCGTGCTTCCGGAAATGCGTGGCAAGCCATGCGAAGAAACTGAACACTGTTACTGACGCGACGGCCACAAGAAAAGGGACGAGAATCATGTACGAGACTTTTGAGCTTTGGGGTTGGCAATCTCATTGATAACAATCACCGCAAGAGCCCACGCAATTCCCAGATTTGCGGAAACTATGCCTGCAAAAATCCAGAAGAGACGATTAAGGAGAATGAGCCATATCCCTGTCCCCAGAAGAGCCAAAGACAAAAGAAGCGTCCACATCATAGCCCTGGATGTTTTGTTCAAATGCGGATAATCGAGCTGGGACAAAAGGTCCGAAGGCAGGCCTCCGCGCCTGACGATTATCCAGAGTATTAAAAGGGCTACGGACGTCATTAGCAATAACCCGGCAAAAACGAGCAAAATCAAAAGCGTCCAGTGCATTACCGAAGAATACCCGCATAAGTTTCCGTGTCAACTTGCGCGGGTTTCAAAGGAACTTATCTCTGCTTGTTCTTGTTTCTTCTTTGTCTGGGTTGAAGGACTCCTCGGAAGATTCCCAGGCCTTTCTTCTGCGTCGTCCTCTGCAATATATCCTGGCGTATGACGCTTTTCACGCTTTTCTGCTCCCTAGGTCGTGTGCGTTCTTCGGTCAGCGCCGCAATTATCTGCTTCAGGGTATCGAAAAAGAAAATCTTTTGCTCGTCCGGTATGTGACGCAGTATGCGTCTCATACCAGCCTTCGTGTTACGGTTTATGCGTTCGGTTATCTCCTGACCCTTCTGGGAGAGGCGTATGTGCACAACCCTGCGGTCCTGTTGGGAGTTCTCCCTTGTCACAAGACCCATTCTGATAAGCCTGTCTATCATGGCCGTTATGTTGCCCGATGTGGTGCCTATCTGACGCGCCAGTTCGCCAACGACGGCTGAATCCTTGCGGGAAAGTATCGAGAGGACGAAGAACTGGTTCAGCGTTATCTCCATGCCGGGCACGCGCGGCTCAAGAAGCCTTAAACTGCGCACGAAATCGGGCATCATCTCCTCCAGACGGCCCACGAGTTCGTTATCGGTCTCTCTGCTCATGACACATGGATGATAACGCTTTAAAGCCTTTAGTCAAGAAAAGCGGTTTTGGGGTAAAAAGACTTGACATGGTGTGTTTTTTTTTATTATAATTGTATTGTCGAAGGCAGCAGGATTGACAGGGTTCCTGATTTTATTAACATTAAACTATGCGGAGGAAGAAATGAGACGCGCAGGTCTCGTAAACACAGCGTTATTCTTAGCGCTGTTCGCATTGGGTACGTCTATCGTCATTGCCGATACCGACTGG
>JAAYVC010000087.1 GCA_012517375.1 bacterium
TAGAAGGTTTCCCTTTTTTAAAAGGAGCAGACTCTTTTTTCATGATTGAGTATATGAAATCACGCCTGACTTGTCAAACAGGTAAAAAGTATGTATGAAAACAAAGGGCGTGTCTAAGGCACGCCCTTTGTAAATCTCTGAAGATGTTATTTTAATAACACTACCTTGCCGTTTTCGCTTCGCCTTCGCGTGGTACTGCCCGCACGAAGTAGACGCCCTTGGCCAGCATTGACCTTCTGTATCCCAGGTTCCTGATATTTTGTCGCCTGTTCCGGGGTACGACCAGTCAAGGAAAGGATAGAGTGTATAGCCCTGATAATGGCGGTGCCCGGTCTGCGAACTAGTCCAGGCAAAAGCCGAGCCTGCGCCTATGGTTACGATTGCGAGCACCGCAATCATAAGCTTTTTTGCGTTACGCATTGTTTCCTCCTTTCGAGGATTGTTTTGTGTTTATGGGAGCCCTCCTCTCTACCCCAAATGAATACTTCGTGTCCCCGTCGGGGTGGACACTTCGTATTCCTCTGGGGACCCCGACCCTCCTCGCCTCTATTCCCCCTTTGGGTGCCCCCTGAAGAGTGTTTCCACTCTTCAGGGGTGATGGCGGAAGCAAAGCTTCCGGCCATATGAGTCAGGGATTTAAATAATCCCTCCGCTCGAACCCCGTTCGACCCGCCCTCTCCGTGAGCGCGTCGCTCCCTTGGAGCGAACCTCCCCTTCCCCCTCCTACTCAAATACGATTTTTTTTGAGGATAAAAAAGACCTCCTGCCAGCGCCCTCCTGGCAGTCCCTTTCATCGATACAAATATAAGCAATATTCATGCCAGGCTTGGCACAATCACACGCAAACCTGCAAGTGATGGACTCCTGAATCTTACGATGAGGAAGCAAATGATCACCTATCCCCGGAACGCGAAATGCCTGCCAGAACTGGCATGGCCGACTGCCAAAACTGGCAGTCGGTTCTTAAGGCGTTTAATTATCGAAGCTTGCTCCTCAGGGCCGTCTGCCAGAACTGGCAGCGGTGCTCTTCTGGTTGCGCAAGTTGTTTGACAAAAGCCTATTAGCGACTAAGATACAAGGGTGCAGGTATCAATTCTCCTTGTTCGCTCACCAAGGCAACGCAATTACTTAAAAAAGAAAAGGTTCTGATGCTGAGAATCGGTATCGATGCCGGCGCCGCTTATCTCAAGGTCGCTTTGCTGGATTCCGACGCAAGGGTCCGAGCTTCCCTCTACGAGCCCCATTACTCCAATCCTTTGTGTTCGCTCAAGACTTTCCTCGATAATCTCAGTAAGGAGAAAAAGGTTCTCGTCGGTTTCACCGGTTTTTACTCCAGCGCGCTTGAACAGGCGTTCGGGTTCAGAGAGGAGGACAGCGTCAGCGCTCTCATCGGTTTTTGCATGCATCTCAATCAAGGATACCGGAACATAATCGATATCGGAGCAAAGGGCTCAAGGCTCATAGAGTTAAAGGAAGGCAGGTTCAAGGATTTCTACGAGAACTCACTGTGTGCGGCAGGAACGGGCTCTTTTCTCGACCAGCAGATGAAGCGGCTCGAACTCACATACAAAGACATCGAGGGCTTCAGGTTCATAGAAAATCCGGCAAGAATAGCGGCCCGGTGTTCGGTTTTTGCAAAGACCGATCTTATCCACCGCCAGCAGGAGGGTTATTCAAAGGAGGAGATGTGGAACGGCCTTTGTCGCGGCATGGCATCGACGCTTGTTCAGACCCTTCTCGGAGGCAGGATGCTCAAAGGCAAGACGCTCATCGTTGGCGGTGTAGCCGAGAACAAATTGGTAATGGAGTGGCTAAAAAGAAACCTTGCATGTGAGTCGGATGTATTCAGTGACGCCCAAATCGCCGGAGCTATAGGCGCAGGTATTGCTGCGAAGTACGAGGTCGACCTTCGCAATCTTGCGCTCTCATCAAATCCCGCTACCGACTCTAACGTTGCGTTAAGACCGGCTCTGGAACTTCGCAAGTCGAGTTTTCCGGATTTCTCGACCGTGGATTCGTGGTCTGAAAGCGATGGAACCGAGGTAAGGGTAGTTAAAAAAACCGCTGAGAAATCGCTATGGCTGGGCATAGACGTTGGTTCTACTAGCACGAAAGCGGTCCTCGTGGACTCAAACGAAGAGATTATTGCAGACTTCTACAGAAAGACGCTTGGCGATCCGGTTGGAGCTTCCGGACTCGTGCTCAAGGCTATCGAAGCGTATTCTCTCAAATACAGCCCCGATATTGAGATTTCCGGTGCAGGGACAACAGGCTCCGGACGCAGGATTGCGGGTCTTGTTATCGGCGCAGACTCCATAATCAACGAGATAACGGCTCATGCTAAGGGAGCGCTGAGGCTTGACCCGGATATCCAGACAATATTCGAGATAGGCGGTCAGGACTCCAAGTACATAAGGCTCGAACAGGGCAATATCGTGGAATCCAACCTCAACTACATCTGTGCAGCCGGAACCGGGTCGTTCATAGAAGAGCAGGCGGAGAAGTTAGGCATCCCGCTTGCGGAATCAGGTCCAAGGGCGCTTTCACAAAGAGCACCCTACACCTCTGATAGGTGCACAGTCTTCATGGAGGAAGACGTCGAAAGGCTTCTTCTCAAGGGCTTCTCAACCGAGGAGGCGATGGCGGCCGTGCTTTACTCTGTTGTCCAGAACTACCTCACGAAGGTCGTTGAAAAGAGGCCAGTGCAGGGCAGGATAGCCTTTCAGGGCGCTACCGCGCGAAACATAGGTCTCGTAGCCGCTTTCGAGAACTACCTTGACAGTGAAATACTTGTATCGCCGTACTGCCACGTTCTCGGGGCGTATGGAGCCGCACTTGCGGCAAAAGAGCGCGCGTTCTCCGGCACCAGTTTCCGAGGCATCGGTCTCTACAGGCAGAAGATAAGCTTAAGCACGGAGGAGTGCGGCTACTGCAACAACCACTGCGCGATTACATTCGCGGATATCGAGGGAGCAGGCGAAAGGCCCTCCTGGGGATACATGTGCGGAAAAGAGCCCGGCGAGAAGCGCATGCGGAGAGACAAGAACCTCTCGCTGGTCGAAAAAAGAGAAAGATTGCTCCATAAAAATTCCTCTCCTCAAATATCGATTGGAACGGTCGCCATACCGATGGTGCTCGGCTTTTACACCTATCTTCCCTTCTGGCGAGGCTTCTTCAGCTCTCTGGGATTCGAGGTAAAGACGACTAATTCCACGGACGAAGGCGTTCTTGAGGACGCGGCAAGGCTTTCCTCGGCGGACTTCTGCCTTCCGGTAAAGGCGTTCTACGGACATGCGGTACGGCTTTTTGCCTCCGACGCCGATTTCGTGCTCCTGCCGCACATGTTCGTGATGAGCAAGGGTGAATACTACGCGCACGTATGCCCCTACGGGCACATGTTTCCTTCGCTTGCACGTTCTGTACAAGGATATGATGAAAGAAAGGTTTTCTCGCCGCTCATCGATGTCTCATGGGCCGAAGAAGAAAACATCTCGGAGCTTTACCGTTCGATAGGTTCAAGGATAAAATGCTCGAGGAGTCAGATAAAGCGAGCCTGGCTGGATGGATGGCGGTCATATTCCGGCTTCAGGAGCCACTGCAGGAAGGAAGGCAAGGAGGCTTTACAGTCGCTTGCTTGTGCCAACGAGAAAGGGATTCTCGCCGTGGGAAGACCCTACAGCCTCTACGATTCAAGGGTTTCCTCCAGTCTGCTCAAGGAGATAGCGAAAACTCTCAGAATGCCGGTAATCCCTGCTGATTTCGTGCCCGATGAGGGGCTAAATAAATGGCAGGAGCACCGCATGTTCTGGGATTACGGCCAGACTATTCTTTCCGGGCTAAGATACGCGAGCGAACACGAAAACGTCTTTCCCATCTACATCACGCACTTCGCATGCGGACCGGATTCATGTCTTATAACGATGGCTGAGGAGATAATGAAGGGGAAGCCTTTCATGATACTTGAGGTAGACGAGCATTCGAGCGCGGGCGGCTACACGACCCGCATAGAAGCGTTCAAGGAGTCCATAGACTCTTACAAGCCAAAGCGGCTTGAGGGCTTCAACATTCCCAGATGGGAGAAGCGGATTGCTGATTACTCGCGCCGGAAGGTCTGGATTCCTCCCATGCATCCAGCGGGAGCGCGTTTTTTCGCGTCGGTTTTCCGAAGGCACGGCATGGACGCAGAGGCGCTGCCCGAGTCCACCAGAATGGACATGAATACGGGCAAGTCGCTGACGCTCGGCAAGGAATGCATGCCTGCTGTCGTAACGATAGGTACGCTCGTCCGCAAGCTTCGCGAGAACGGTCTTGAGCCTTCAGGACAGGCGTTCTTCATGCCGTCGTCGGACGGACCATGCCGCTTCGGCCAGTACGTCAACCTTCACCGGATAATACTTTCAAGGGAAGGCTTCACGGATGTGGCCATCATAAATCCCTCATCCTACAATTCATACGCGGGACTCAGTCAGGGTCTGCGTCTTGATTTGTGGAGGTCGAGTCTCTACTCAGATCTCCTGACCAAGATGAGATGCAGGCTGAGGCCTTACGAAAAAAAATCGGGTGAGACGGTCGGCCTCTATGAGTTGTCAATCACTAACATGGAGAAGGCTATTGAGGCGGGCAACGACGAAGCGGCCTTCAGGAAAATTGTTGCAGACTTTAAGTCCATTGCGGTGCACTCCGGTTCACGCAAGCCTCTTGTAGGAATAGTCGGCGAGATATACGTGCGCTGCGACCCCTTTTCCAACGAGAATCTCATCAGGTTCATCGAGGAGGAGGGGGGAGAGGTCTGGCTTTCGCCTGCCTCCGAGTTCCTTGCATACTCTATCTACTCTCAGATAGTCAGGGCGGGAAGACAGAAGAATCTTGCGAGCCTTTTCTCGGGTAACGCTACCAGATGGATCACAACCGGAATAGAACACAGACTCGAACGCATGACGGACGGTCTTCTCGGGGACAGAAGGGAACCGTCAATCGACGAGATCCGCAAGGGGACAGAGCGTTATCTCCCATTCGAGTGCGGCACGGAGGCGGTGCTGACGCTCGGAAGGGCCGTTCACTTTGCGGAAAGGGACAATGCGGCCGTAATCGTGAACGCATCGCCATTCACATGCATGCCGGGAACCCAGACTACCGCTCTCTTCAAACAGGTAGAGGCCGATTACGGAGTGCCTGTAATCAATATGTTCTACGACGGAGAGGAGGGCACGAACGAAAAACTCAAGGTCTACCTGCGAAACCTTGCACGAAACAGGTCTTAACACGCTGGATTCGAAAGAATAACACTATCCAGTTTTTCCGAAAAGAACACGCTCCCACGATAAG
The DNA here is from genome assembly GCA_012517375.1 of bacterium. NCBI lineage: Bacteria > bacterium. The sequence goes on from JAAYVC010000087.1 coordinate 5,326, forward strand.
TAAGATATAGGTAAAAGAGCAACCAGTCAAGCCTGGCTGTATTTATCGCTCTCTATCTCGGCAAGGAATCTTGACGGCAGGGTGAAGAAGGCGTCCCACGAAGATACCGAAGCGGGATATGTCATAACAAGAGATTCTTTCGCCCTTGTGCACGCGACGTAAAACAGTCTTCGTTCCTCCTCAAGCTCCTCGACTGACGCGATAGAACGGGCGTTGGGAAACAGGCCGTCCAGAAGATGAACTACGAAGACCGTGCGCCACTCCAGTCCCTTTGCGGAATGCACTGTAGAAAGAATTACCTCCCTATCCTCCCGTTCATCGATTCTCGGAGTGGTTTTATCCTGGAACTTCTTTGAGGGCGGGTCGAGCGCGAAGTCCGAAAGAAACTTCTCAAGCTCCTCGTATCTGCCTGCGAGTTCGATGAGCACGTCTAAATCCCTCAGCCTGATATCGGCGTCATCCTCAATGGTTTCGAGAATGGGCGCGTAGTAGCGTTCAAGAATCTCTATCTTTTGCGTTATCGACGAACCATCCGTCGATGCGAGCGAAAGCACTCTTCCTAGCTCCTCGAGGCCGGAGCTGTATTTCTTGCCTGCAAACTTTTCGAATCCGAATCCGCCATGCGCTTCGTGAACGTGCTCGACTATTTTCGAAGCGGTCATCGAGCCTATGCCCGGGATGAGATTGAGCACCCTGTTCCACGATATGGCATCGTAAGGATTCTCGAGGATTTTCAGGTAGGCTATCATGTCCTTGACGTGCCTGCGCTCGACGAAGCGGATTCCTCCATAGACTACGTAAGGGATCTTCCTCTTCAACAGTTCGGCCTGAACGAAGTTTCCGTGATGGGATGCGCGGTAGAGAACGGCTATCTGGTTAAGGGGTATACCCCTCTCCCTCTGTTCTAGAATCCTGTCAACAATGAACTCGGCTTCGGCCTCCTCGTCGAACAACCGTCTGACCTCGGGTTTTCCCTGGCGAGTCTTGGTCGAGAACAGCGACTTTTTGTAGCCGATCTGCGCTTTGTTGATGAGCGAGTTGGTGAAATCGAGTATATCCTGGCTGCTGCGGTAGTTCTGTTCGAGCTTTATGTAGCGGCAGTCGGGATAGGTTTCTGGAAAACGCAGTATGTTCTCGAAGTTCGCTCCCCTGAAGGAGTAGATGCTCTGCGAGTCGTCGCCCACAACCATTATGTTGCGGTCTCTGGATGCTACGAGATCGGCTATCTTCTTCTGAACGGTGTTGGTATCCTGGAACTCGTCGACCATCACGTATCTGTAGATTGACTGGATTCTTTCGAGGAATCTAGGATTCGTTTCCAGCGAATCTTGCAGAAACTCCATGAGGTCGTCGAAGTCCAGAATGCGGTTTGCGCGCTTGTACTCTCCATACCCTTTCGTCACGAGCTCTATCTCTTTCGTGAACTCTGCCAGCCCCGAGTAATCCTGCTCGACTACCTCGGCAATGCTCAAAGAACAATTGCGGCTGCGTGAGATTATCTCCACCAGCCGGGACTTTCTTGGAAAAGCCTTTTTGTGTTTTTCAATATGTAGCTCCTTGCGGACGAGATCGACGATATCTTCCGAGTCAGTCGTATCAGCAATGGTGAAATCTGCTGGAATCCCTAGGAGTCCTGAATATCTTCTCAATATATGGTTTGCGAAGGAATGGAACGTTCCGCCCGTGATGCCGTTTACGCTCAAATCGCCCAGCAGCTCCGAAGCCCTGGTGATCATCTCAGCCGCTGCCTTGCGCGTGAAGGTGAGAAGCAATATCTCCCCGGGTTTGACACCCGATTCGATGAGATAGGCGACACGGTATATCAAGGTTCTTGTCTTACCGCTTCCTGCTCCTGCGATAACAAGAAGGGGTCCGTTCACAGTCGTTGCCGCTTTGTACTGGCTCAGATTCAGGCTTTTCTTGTAGTTGATCCTTAGTTTTTCAAGACAAGCTTCACTATCCTCAACTTTCACCAGATTACGTTCTATCTCGGCGGAGATTCTAGAGAGTTCCTTTATTCTCTCGTGCGTTTCTTTAGTCATGACCGGCTGTTCATAGTCGCGAGGTGAAAACCTTATTGCAGAGCGTGTTCTTGTTCTTGTTTCCTTTGACCTCTGTTCCACGCGTTTGAGAAATTCTTCAAAGCTCGAAGTACCCGAATCGAAATCAATCACAGTGTGGAGAATACTTACGGGATTTGCTGAGTCAAGAAAAAAGGGCCGTTCTTTAGTCGTTAAGAAACGCCAATCGCGACAGGGAAAAATTCTTGAATCGAGAGGCATTTTTTAGCGAAGGGTTCAATTCATCACCTGATACTGCGAATCGGCTAAATGTAGATGAATAACTTACGGGGCGGTTTCTGCATGCCTGAATGGCATCTCGCCGAGACAAGGATTGCCGGATAGAAGATTATCCATGTCCAAATTGATGTTTGGCTTGAGTGATTTGGCGTTGTATCGCGAGATGCTGTAGTGCTCCTTCTCCCAGCCCATGATTTCGTAAAATGCACGTTCACCCTTTTCTAGGGTCGTCTCGGCGTTTACAAGCTTGCCTTTATCGAAGTAAATGCGGCCAGACCTGCTTTTTGCGCCGACTTCAAGCACCAATGTTGCCAAACCGAGTCCAAAGACCTTCAGTAAATCCCGGTATACAAGAGTCGATGCTTTTCCTGAATCATAAGTACGCCTCTTGAAGATGTCCATGATACTTGTGATTAGGCTATTAGCAGTGAACGGTTTGGGCAGGTATGAGAGAATGCTCAACTCCAGGGCCGGTCGCCGGACGAGTGCGGAACGAATTCCGGAGGTGATGAGAATTCTCTGGTCAGGCTTGAGATCGAGTGCATATACTAAAAGTTCGCATCCTGATACGCCGGGCATGACTATGTCAGTTACCAGCAGATCATAGTTAGAGAGACGAAGCATCTTCAGCGCCTCTTCTCCTGAAAAGCATACTTCGGCGTCATACCCGTTTGAATCTAAGAGCGAAGCCATCATGGTGGCAAGTGCTTTCTCATCATCAGCGATGAGAATAGATTCTTTTCGCTTCACTGTTCCTGATTTACGAGACTTGCCCTCTTTTCTGTCGTTTTAAACCCAGGATTGAGCCACGTTTGTGTCCAGACCTCAGCTTCGTCGATATTCTCAAAGAAATGACTTCTTTCGTTGAAGCCTATTCCTTTGCAGAACAACTGTATGAAACGTCTCAGGTTTAATGAACCTCCGGCAACGACCATCTCCACCTGGCCGTTATAGTGTCTGGAAGCCTGGGTTAGCAGCTCAGAGAAGATCCGCCTGCACCGAATCTCCATGTGAACCAGTTTAGATATGTCTATGAAGATGAGTTTCAAGGGGTAGGGAAGGAGTTCGACTCCTGATACGTACTCCTCCACGATTCCTTCTATCTCATCCGGTCTCGGCAGGCCTGCGAGACTTATATAGCACAACCCTTCACGCGTAAAAGTCAAAGGTTTCATCTTACCACCAATGCGACGGCATCTTTCATGCCGGTCGTCATTTTTGCTATTATCTGATGCGCAAGATTAGATGTGGATGTTTCGAGTTTACTCAGGAGGTTGTCTGATTCGCCTGTATTTGAAAGCATGAGGAGGACGCTTCCGTGTCTCCATTCGTATGCAAGCCTGAGGTGCCTGCTCCTTACACCTTCCATACCGATGAGATCTATCCAGCGTCCCGAGTCGGGCACCCATAACCTGGATTCCAAATCCCCGGTTGCGGCATACTGAAGTTCTTTATCATAGACGTCGATGCGGGCAAGGGCAACTGAAACTCCTGGGTCATGATTGACCAAAAGGTCTATTTCTTTGAGGATTCTTTCGAGTGGTTTTTTCGAATTTGAGAGGATGTAGGATTCGGCAACGACCGCTGAGTTGTGCGCTTCCAGAGACGTTCCCCTTCCTTCTACAATCCCGACAAGAAGGGTTTTTCCCTCCTCGTGAACGACATATGTGTTCGTTGGCGCCAGACCTTTAAGCCTGGTGCATACTTCTACCCTGAGTCGTTTCGACTTAGAGGTCGAAAAAGTGCTGGTCTTAAAATTATTTCTTTGCGGGTTTCCTCCTTCAGTTATCTCTTGTCCCGGCTGGTATCCAATAAAGAGCTTGTTTTCCTGTCCGTTTCCTGTCATGTTTGCTGTTATTTCCATGCCGTGTAATCTGGAGGTGGAGACGCTTCTGAAGCTCAATCTCGTAGGTTCCTTATGGGGCATAACGAGATGAGTAGCCAGCTTGTCAATAAAACAATCAATGCTTTCTATGGTTTCAAGAGGCAGTTTCATCTCCTGTGCGAATCTTGCGCCTATTCTTCTCGCCCATATCGTCTGTTCTCTTCTTTCAAGGAATAACTCGCTTGACTTTTTCATAATCTCAACCACTTTTCTATTATTACCGTAGTGCCTTTTCCCACTTCGGTCAGAATCTCCATTTTATCCGACAGGCGTTTTGCACCCGGCAGGCCCTTGCCCATGCTTCCTGCTGTTGAAAACCCGTCCGTAAGAGCCATTTCAACGTCCTCAATGCCTGGGCCGTTGTCTATGAAGCTTATCTTCAAGCCCTCGTGAGGGCTGCAGTCGGATTCGATGTGCATCTCGCCTTCCCTGGCGTAGACATATATATTGCGAGCAAGCTCGGAAACGGCCGTGGATATTCTTGTCTGGTCAACGAGTCCGAAACCCATCTCTCCGGCTTTTATCTTGGCGGTCGTCCTTGCCTTGACTATGTCGGATTCGTCCTTGATAGGAATGACTACTTTCGATATCGGCATCTTCACTCTACGCCTTTTCCATTCTTCTCTCTAAGGAGTTTTTCCATTAGCTCGTATCCGGTATCCAGATTAAGCGAGGTCTTAATGTCGCCGAGGGATAGGCCGAGTTCCACAAGTGTTATGGCGACCGCCGGTTTCATTCCGACTATTACGACCACTGCATCAAGGGTATCAGCCATGCGAGCGGTATCGGCCAGGGTGCGGCCGATGAAGGAATCCACCATCTCAAGCGCCGATATGTCGATTAGGACGCCCTTTGCCTGTGTTTGGTTGATGCGATTGAGAATATCCTGCTGAAGCTGTTCAGCCATCCTGTCGTGAAGGTCGGTTTGTATGGAGGCAAGCAGGTATTCCTTGAGACTGAGTATAGGTATTTCAGCAGCCTTATACATGCTGTTCCCCTGTTTCCTCAATAATTTTAAAGTTGAGATTTCTGAACGCCCACTTCAATCCCTCAGACAGATTGGAAAGCGTCTCGACTCCCTTGAGTTCTACTCCAAGGTGAACGATTGTCTGCGCGACCTCCGGCTTGATTCCCGTGATAACGCATTTTGCTCCAAGCAGTTGGACGGCCGAAACGGTCTTAAGCAGATGGTTGGCGACTGCGGAATCGACTGCTGGCACGCCCGTAATATCCAGTATCGCTATTCTTGTCTGGGTAAAAGCTATTTCCGTAAGCAGGCTTTCTGTCAAGCGCTGGGAGCGTCTCGTATCCAGAGCTCCTATTAAGGGAAGCACCAGAACCCGATCCCAGATCTTTATTATCGGCGTTGAAAGCTGTTCGATGGCCAGGCGCTGCTTTTCGATCAAGTCAAGCTTTTCCTCAAGTTCTTCCGCCCTTGTTTTGCTCTTCCTGAACTCCTCGCCAAGATCTGATATTAAAAGATTTATCCCCATTTCAACCGATGTGAGAAGGTCTGGAGATTTAGTATCTATGTCCAAGTTGGTGTCGAAATTACCGCCTGCGGCAATAGAAAGTATGGTTTCAATCCGTTCGATTCTTTCTTCAAGGTCTGCAATCTGAGTATTAGGTGGTTTGGCCATCGCGCCATCTCCTTTCTTAGATTGAGCTTTAGGTGTTATTTTCGATAAATCCAATTCTTCTAAAAAAAGGCTTGTACACTATTTTTTATTCAATTTTATTCAGAATAGACTGTATTTCAACATTATCTAATCTGGAGTTTCTTAAATCATTATTTTTATTTTGGTTATCTAACCAAAATAGAGCTTCTTGTTCAGTATTAAAAAAATCATAAATAAATTTACTTTCAGATGTTAATATTGATTCAAGAACGCTCTTGACAAGAGAATTATCAAATGCAGTCACGCCTGTAAATGCTATTTTTGTTATCTCAAGTTTTATCAATCCCCTGAAGAAGAGCTTAAGCTGGTTTCTCGCAAAGAAGCTTTCGTCAGCCTGGGAAAACTCGATGATGCATTGCCGTTTTCTTCGATTATAGAATAGCGATGCCGCTTGGATGAAGAATTCGGAGCACTCACGTTCCGACATCGTTCCAATGAATCTTGCATGAAGTGTGCTGGTTTTCGGTTTGAATGAAAGCTCATGCTTCATCTTCAACCCGTTATTAATTCCGGTTGCCCTGTTAGCCAATCTAAAGCCTCCTTTCTATTATCTAAGCTTTTGACTGAGTGTTTTCCTGCAGTCATCAAAGCTTTCGTTCCTTATCTTGCAGCTCCGACAAGGTCTTCTACAGAGAGCCATCTGATTGCTTCTCGTTCAGATTTGAAGAACTGGGTTTGCTTCGATTTGCCCATGGTTGCTATTGCGATTTTAGCTACCATTCGATTAAACGGAGACACTCCGACAACGCCTATTTTCTCGAATCCAATCCGGGTCGCCTGTTCGTTCATCCATGTGCGGAACTCCCTGGAAAGGCTCCTGCCCGGGCTCTCTGAAACATCGACCACTAAATAACGGTGAGTTCTGCCTTCGTAATACTCCTCAACAAGCTCAAGAAAGCTTGAAGCGTTGCGTATGTCGAATTTCCAATCCGAAGGAATTTTCATCCGAAGGAAATCGTTTTCTTCGTCATATTCAAGGATATGTTCCATTTTATAGACCTCTCATTCTACAAGGTTGAAGCGGACCCTTCATTAACTCCTTTGAGCCAGTGAACGGCTTCATCCTTTGATGCAAAGAATTTAAGAGTTTCCGGCCGGCCGATAACGCCCATTACTATCTTGGCGAGCATTCTCGTTATTGGCGACGCTCCTACAACGGCCATCCTGTTGTAGTAGATGCTTTTACCTTTTTCCTGGATAAATCTGCGTGTATCCCTGTCCATGTTCATGCTCGGTGTTTGAGTAAGATCAGCCAGAAGAAGGTTTGTCTCGCCTTTTTTTGCATTCTTCTCCAGCGCATCCACCAGTTCGCCGGCGTCATCACGCATTACCGGGCCAATGATATCAAGATGCACTATATCGGTCTTTGGATCGTATGAAATCTTATGTTCCATTATTTCCTCCTGTTTTATGGAGATTTGAATACTCTTCATCCTGTCTCGGTTTATTTTTATTTAAAAGTCTCAGGTTCAACGTTTTTGCGCTCAAGGCGCTCGAAGTCTTTATCCAGATACGAGCCTCCTCCTCAGTCTTAAAGAAGCCCGTATCTTTAGTTCTCCCCATGATGGAGGTGGCAATCTTTCCCAATATTCTTGTTGAGGGGTGGGGAGTTACCATCGCCATCTTGAGAACGCCTGAAGTAGTTCTGGGATCCTGCAGTATCTTTCGGACCTCCTTATCCAGCGAAGCAGAGAACCTTCGCAGGTCTATAATCACTGAACTTTTCCCTTGCTCTTCTATTATTGCTTCAATAGCTTTAACGCTCTCTTCTGCATCATTTATCGAGCATTCGCCTATCACTCGTATAACAATCGTGGGTATCGTTTCATCGAAGTAAATAATGTGCTTCATGTTGATTGTCTCCTCGTCCTTATCCTTGTAAAAAGATGTATCTAATTTAGACATAGAGTGTATTATCTAAAGCAATTTTCGTGCCATAAACTCAAAAAATAAGCGGCGCTAAGTTGAAGCTTAAGCGCATCCTCATGCATCTGGATTATTCGCAATAAGAAAACCTCTTCTCATTAAGAAGAAGGATTTAGCTATCTTGTAAAAATTGTTGCTGCCGTCACTTACGGCAGCAACAATAGGTATGGAAGTGGGAGGAGGGCGTAAATTGTTTGTATGGCGGGTTCATCTTTCCAGCCATCATGTATAAATAAGCAATTCTTGTGCCATTTTACCGTATCCTTTATGTGACACAATTGCTGAGCTTGTGAATCGCGAGAAGTGTATTTGATGGACTAAAATCCTTCTTTTTAAGTGGAGGACTCTTCTTTATGAGAACAGTTTCTAAAAGAGATTAAGCCTGCGCAACATTCGGTAGAAGACAGACGAACTCAAACCAAGGATTCTTGAAACTTCTGATTTGTTCCCCTTGTATTTCTCTAAAAGCTTTTCGACATAGATTCTTTCGTAACGGTTACGGAAATCCTCAAGATTAAGCTCCTCACCGCCAAAGCCATTATTGAAAGCTCCTGCTCTATCGCCCAGAGCGCTCTCGGCTGCGGGCTTGATGCCTTGAGGAAGATGCGCGATTTCGATTTCTCCGTTGTCGTGGGCTGAAAGGGCGGCCATCTCGACAACATATCGAAGCTCGCGAACATTGCCGGGCCATTCATACGTCATCAATCTCTTAATCGCTTCATCCGATAAGCGGATATTTTTGCCTGTTTTGTTGTTGACGCTTGCGAGGAAGAAATCCGTAAGCAGGGGTACGTCGGCAGGTCTTTCTCGCAGGGGCGGCAGTTGAATGGCCAGACCTTTGAGTCTGAAGTACAGGTCGGTGCGGAATTCTCCTGTGGCGGAAGCTTTTGATATATCTTTGTTGGTCGCCGCGATGATTCTCACATCCGTATGAATCTCCCTTACAGCGCCTACGGGTCTGAATATGCCGTATTCGATTACCCTCAAAAGAGCAGCCTGATTCGGCTGTGAAAGCTCGCCTATTTCGTCAAGGAATATCGAACCACGGTCCGCGACCTCAAACAGACCTGCCTTTTTTTGCACCGCGCCAGTGAATGCGCCTTTTTCGTGCCCAAAAAGCTCCGAAGCTATGAGTTCTTCCCTGAGGGAGGAGCCGTCAACTATCACAAAGGGATAGGTGGAGCGCATGCTTCGGGCATGGATGGCATGCGCGACAAGCTCCTTTCCCGTTCCGCTTTCACCTGTTATTAAAACCGGAATATCTGTGGAAGCGGCCTTGTGGATGAAGTCGAATACTTCCTGCATCCTTTTGCTCTCGCCTATAATCGGACCAAGCTTCTTCGCGCGCGCGAGTTCGCCGCCCATTGCGATATTCTGGCGCTCGAGTCTTGCCTTGTCTGCCGCCCTCCTGATAACCCGATAGAAATTCTCGACATCGAGCGGCTTTAGTAGGAAATCGAATGCGCCGTATTTCATTGCATCTACTGCAGTTTGAACAGTCGCGTGTCCGGAAAGCATCATGACCTGGAGAGTGGGTCGCTCGCGTGTAAGCCTTTTTAATAAAGACAAACCGTCCATTCCCGGCATCCTGATATCAAGAACTACAACATCAAAGAAATTCGATTCCAGAATGGAAACCGCCTGGCCCGCGTCTGCCGCGGTCATTACCTCGCATCCTCTCATCTCCAGATTATCTCTGGCCATTGTAAGAAAAGGCTTTTCGTCATCCACCAAAAGTATTCTTATCTTCTCGAGAGAGTTGCTGTTACCCATCCCTCTCCTTTAGTCGAATTTGACCATCTTCCGAGGGAATTTCGATTACAAAGGTCGCGCCCTTCTCGTCCGTATCCTCAAGCCATATTCTGCCTCCGAATCTTTCCAGAAGCATGGCGCTTATCGACAGTCCGAGTCCGCTTCCCCTTTCGGAGTATTTTGTAGTATAAAGCGGTTCGAATATCTCCTCCCTTATATCTTCAGGTATTCCTGGACCGGTATCACTCAAGACAATTCTTATCGTTCCTGAAGCAGTAGATTTACCGACAACAGTAAGCTTACCTGAGTCTTTCATCGCCTCGAATGAGTTCTGTGCGACATTGATTATTACTTCTTCCAATGCAACAGGATCAGCCCAGGCGTTCGGGAGATAGGGATCCAAAAGCACTTCGAGCTCTATTCCTTCAGGATGCATCTGATCGACGAGGAAATCGAGGGCCTTATGAACAACAAGGTTAACGTCAAAAGACTGTATTTCTGATCTTTTCGTCTGAGCGAATGCAAGAAGGCCTGCAACAACATCGCGTGATCTTTCAATCTGCCCTTCAAGGGCATCAAGGTAGGCAAGAGATTTTTCCCTTGTTTGCTCGTCCAGCTCATCATGCTTCTCAAGAAGATTCTTAAGAGCGCTGGATGCAAAAAGCATTGTGCCCAAAGGGTTGTTTATCTGGTGTGCAATACCGCCGGCAAGCACGCCCAAAGACGCCAGTTTGGCAGAGCGCACCAACTGTTGCTCGATTTTTTTCCTTTCCGTAACATCCCTAACAATACCCTGAATGATTCTCCTGCCTCCAATCTCAAAAAGACTTGAAGATACTTCAGCCGGAAACTCTGAGCCGTTTTTCTTTAAAAAAGCGATCTCGAAATTATGGAAGCCTTGAGTGGTAACCTCATGAAAGGCTTTTCTTGAATCCTGATGACTCTTTCTTGGGTGCAAGTCCGCAATCCTGAGACTGAGCATCTCATTCCTCGAATACCCGAAGAGTTCTAGCGCCTTCTGGTTTACATCTAATATTATTCCATCTGAATCGTGAATGAAGATTGCGTCATTCGATCTCTGGAACAACTCGCTGTACTTTTCCTGCGATTCCTTGAGTTTGATTTCAGCTGTCTTTCTTTCAGTGATATCCTCAAAGATCATGTAGCTCTGGGAAGGAACCTCATTCATATTTTCAACAGGATAGGCTCTGGTTTTTATCCACCGTTTTTCTCCGTTGGGTAGTGCAGTCCTGAAGTCGAAATCAATGATGTCGGAATAGCCGTTTCTTCGGAGTTCAATGGCTGTTTCGAGAGTTCTTTTAAGCTCCTCCCTTTCGTCAATTGTCGCCGAATCCAGAAGTCTAAGGGGAACACGTGAATCGTGTGTCACGCCGAAGATGGCTCTCACGGCTTTGTTGTAGTAGACAATCTCATCCTTCTTCCAGTCGTAGAGGGCCAAGCCATGTCTCATGTTTTCGATGAGCAGACGAAACTTCTCTTCGGAGCGTCTGAGCGCATTTTCAGCTTCTTTGCGTTGAAGGACGTTGGCCAGTGTTTCTCCGACTATTTGAAGGAGGTCGACTAGATTCTTTTCCCATTCCTTCTTCTCTTTTACCGAATCAAATCCTACGAAGCCGACTACCTTGTTTTTGATAAGCATGGGAACATTGAGGATGGATTTAATCGACTGTTTTTGCCATTCTTTTTTTTCAGCAAATGCCTCGTCTCCGAGCTTTGAGACGTCATAAAAGCTAACCACCTGGGCTTTTGATATCTTTTCGTAAAACCATGGAAACCTGTTTGTAAAAACGCCCTTGATTCTTTCCTTCTGCGGTTTTATTCCTCTTGCACACCATTCGTGCGTGTTAGTCATGTTTTTGCCGTTTTCACTGAAGAGAAAAACATAGCTTCTGTCGACGTTTGCGAATTCGCCGACGGACTTTAAGGCATAGTCTATACCCTGGTCAATCTCTTCAAGAGACAGATTTATAAAGCTTGTCGAAAGGTTCGCTATCAGCTGCTCGAATTCTATCAGTTTCCTGAGTTCCTCCTCCGCCTGTTTGCGTACGGTGATATCTCGCGATATCACCTGGAAACCCTGGACTATACCATTCTTCTTCATAGGGCTTACCTGAATCTCACCGTAGTGCAGGCTTCCATCTTTTGATACCCAGGGAATCTCTATCGGCGAGAATGACCTTCCCCTTAAAAGCGAATTGAATATTTTAGAGTATCTTGCCGAATCCAGAGGTTGAGAAGAAAAGATATCCAGAAAATGCTTGCCGACGACCTCCTCGCTTGTTTTTTCAACCTGTCGCAGAAGTGCCATATTGCATGAAGAAATAATGCCGTTAAGATTTATTATAGTGATTCCATCGGGAGCAAGTTCAGCAATACTGCGGTATTTTTCCTCTGACTCTTTAAGCTTTTCCTCTGCAGCCTTCTTTTCGGTAATATCCTCACCAGAACTCAATGTCCCCGTAATCGTTCCCTCCGAATCCCTTAAGACCGTGTTGTGCCAGGCTATTATTCGTGTTTCGTTGTTTTTTGTCAGTATCTGATTCTCGAAGTATTCGACAGGCTCAATCTTTCCATCCATCAATTGATTGAAAACGTCCTTTACCTTTTTTCTGTCAACTTTAGGTACATAATTATCGAACCATTCTTTGCCTATGATGTCCTTTTCCCCGTATCCCAGAATCTGGCATCCTTTTTGATTAATGAGTGTAACTCGATGGCTTCTGTCGATGGCGACCATGATAACGCCCGCGAGATCTAAATATCTTTTCGTTCGGTCCCGCTCCTCTCTCAGGGCTTGTTCGGTTTCTTTACGTTTCGAGACATCCTCGACTACCCCCTCTAGTATCTTGATATTGCCGTCTTTATCCTTTAAAGCCTGTACGTTTAAGGAAATCCAGATGGTGGAACCATCCTTTCGCTTTGCTTTAGTTTCATAGTTGCTTATGGCACCCTCAGTTAAAATTTTTTTAATTATTTCGGCGCGATTGCCGGAATCTGAATGAAATTTGTATACGGCTTTGTGATTGAATTCATCCGGAGAGGAATAACCGAATAGCCTCAATAATGCCTTGTTGACGCTTATGATTTTGCCGTCGATTGTCGTTCGGAAAACGCCTGCCGGAATGTCAGAGGTTATGCAATAACTATCAGAAGTCGTAATACTAGAAGACTCCTGTTTACTTCCTTCTTTCATCGATTTTTTCCATAGAGATCGATGCCGGAAGGCTTAGATAACACGCATGTATTACGCCACACAAATGTTCTCCCGGTTTCGACGATACATCAATAAAAATACAATTTGTACTATAATATAATAAACTCAAATAATGCTCTGTCAAGTCGTATGTTAATCTTTGAGAGAAGGAACAATCGTTTTTTGTGCATGGTCAAGGAATCGTTACCAGTCAGAAGGAATTTGATTTAGTAATAAAGGAAAGAGCAAGGAATTATCATCCGGCTGATTGTAGCAGAGGGAATGGGGTTCGACTTTATCGCTCCATCGGATTATGAACCGGGGTCTCGCTGCGCCTCGACCGCTTGCGTACCGCCTGGCGGGAGGTCCCCAACTCCCTGGATACCCCCTTACTGTTTGCAGGAGGTCTATATTCTCTAACGTTTTATAAGCAAGCTGCGTAAGAGGCCCTTTCCTTCTTAAACTGTTTTTTTCTAAGTCTACTGGAGATTCCCGCTTTCTCTAATACCCTCTCTAAACCCTGGTAACTATCTCCTGGCGCACGAACTATCTTGTCTTGACTTCCGAGCTAATTTACCTATAATACCAATCTTGCGCCGTTAATTCGGTGGTCTCTGGGCGGCGATCCGCCTCGATGAAAGGTTGGTCGCCGTGTCTGTTATGGTAAACCCTTCAAACAGCACTGGGGTGCTATAATGGATGCGAAAGATGCAA
>JAAYVC010000088.1 GCA_012517375.1 bacterium
AAACAAAGTCGTTACGGAAGGCATCTTCTTTCTTGAATCAAGATGCGCCAAGGAAGGCATAGAACTTGTCCGCAATCTTGATGCGCGCCTGCCTGTAATAATTGCCGACCCCGCTCAACTGCACCAGGCGCTTGTAAATCTTATAGTCAACGCAATTCAGGCAATGCCTGGAGGCGGAACGCTTACAATATCAACTCATGCCGATGGGAACATTCTTTCTCTCTCCGTAGAGGACACCGGGATAGGCATGAGCAAGGAGATAATGAAGCAGATATTCCTGCCTTTCTTTACTACTAAAGACGTTGGGCAGGGAACCGGCCTTGGTCTCGCGGTCGTTCACGGAATCGTGACCTCTCACGGAGGTTTCGTAAGTGTTGAAAGCGAAGCCGGAAAGGGATCGAGATTTACAATATCATTACCGTTATCTGAGCAAAGAGAACTACAAGGATGCACTGAAAAAAAGGAGAATGACAAAGATGTCGACAACTGAAGACAAGAAAATACTGGTAGTAGATGACGCCAGAGACACGATAGAAGTTCTGCAGAGAAATCTCTCATCCAAGGGTTATCTGGTCTTCACAGCTCAAAGCGTTTCCGAAGCGCTTGCGATACTCGAAGATACCGAAGTGGACCTCGTAGTAACCGACCTTAAGATGCCTGGTGTAAGCGGTCTTGACCTTGTCAGACACGTGAGGGAAAATCTCAAAAACACTGAAGTAATGATGATTACAGGATATGCCACAGTAGAAGGTGCAGTTGAAGCCGTTAAAATAGGTGCGGATGAATATCTCGCAAAACCTTTCACCGACGAAGAGCTTTTCAGTGCTATAGAGCGATCTCTTGAAAAATTGAAGATCCGGCGTGCCGCGCAAACCACAAATGTCAAGCCCCAAAGGCACGGAATCATAGGAGAATCCCAAGGGATGCTTAAGGTTTTTGACGCAATACAAAAATGCGCAGAAACAAGAGCGACGGTCTTGATAACCGGAGAAAGCGGTACCGGAAAGGAACTCGTAGCCAGAGCGATACACTACACGAGCGACAGGGCTTCTGCTCCTTTCGTGCCCGTTAACTGCGGAGCAATACCGCAGGAGCTTCTGGAATCGGAACTCTTCGGCTACTTGAAAGGCGCTTTCAGCGGGGCATCATCAACAAGGGCGGGTTTCTTTCAGACCGCTGACGGCGGTACTATTCTCTTAGATGAAATATCAGAAACAAGTCTCGGCATGCAGGTCAAGCTTTTAAGGGTGCTGCAGGATAAGGAAGTATTCATGGTGGGCTCGCGGAGACCGCAAAGGGTCGACGTCAGAATAATTGCCGCGACTAACAAGGAACTCACGGAACTGGTTAAGAAACAACTCTTCCGGGATGATTTGTTCTACCGGTTGAACGTTATAACCATCGACATTCCTCCCTTGAGGAAAAGGGAGGATGATATTCTTCTTTTGATAAATCATTTCGTAACTAAATTCGCGGTTGCATCCGAAAAACAAGTTCCGCACTTTTCAGACGATGCCTTGAAGGTGTTGAAAAACTATCACTGGCCAGGGAATGTAAGAGAACTTGAAAACGTCGTCCAGCGGCTGATTGTAATGACCGAAGGCGATGTTATTGAGGTTTCGGACTTGCCGTCGCTCATGCGTTTTTCGGCGTTAAGGGACTATGGCCTGAACCGAACGCTCGCAGAGGTCGAGGCTGAATACATAAAGAATGTTCTTACAAGTGTCGGCGGCAATAAAACAAAAGCCTCAGAAATACTCGGAATAGACCGCAAAACCCTCAGGGAAAAGCTAAAAAAGATAGAAGAGTAGAATCCAAAAGAAGAATAATCGGGTAATTTCTCCTCACTGGTACAATAATCCTCTATTGTCACACCCCTGTATAATTTGTCCTTTCGACAGGTTATAACGCAAAACCCCTTTTTTAGATGCGTATGTCTAATATTAATTAAACTTAAGATTATAGCGGCGTTTGCAGATAACTCATCGATTACCTGGCATGATCATTGCTTGTGTTAAGAGTGATTCCAGTAAATAACCGGAATCATAAAAATAAAAATGGAGATAATGATGTCAAACGTAATTACCGAAACAAAGAAAGCAACAAAAGCTGCAGTAAGAGTCGAATATCGCGGCTTGTGTGCTACGTGCACGCTCTCAGAATCCTGCACCTTCCCCAGGAATGTTGAAAAACCAGTCATGCATTGCGATGAATTTATAGGATATGAGATGCCGAAGACTACAGTCGCACCCAGAACGGTTGCTTCGAATGATGAAGAAAGAATCGAAATCAAGGGGCTGTGCAAAAACTGCGAAAATTATGCGACATGCACTTTTCCTAAGCCGGCAAGCGGGGTGTGGCGTTGCGAGGAGTACGAATAAGGAATAGAGGACAAAATGCCAACTCTCACTGCAAACGCTACTGATAAGAAACCAACAGAGCTGAAAAGAAGCGTCTACGATAACGTAACCAGGCAATTCGACAAAGCTGCGGATCTCATGGGTCTTGACCCCAAGATCCGCAGCATCCTTGCAAGAACGACAAACGAGATCATCGTTCACTTTCCGGTCAAAATGGACGATGGCCGGATAGAGATGTTTACAGGCTACAGAGTGCAGCATAACAACGCGCTGGGTCCTTACAAAGGCGGATTAAGGTTCCACCCGGCTGTTGAGATCAATGAAGTCAGGGCTCTGGCGACCTGGATGACATGGAAATCGGCGATTGTAAATATACCCTTCGGCGGTG
Organism: bacterium; assembly: GCA_012517375.1. Classification (NCBI taxonomy): domain Bacteria; species bacterium. The sequence goes on from JAAYVC010000088.1 coordinate 2,749, forward strand.
CAAAGGGCGGGATTCAACTTGACCCATCAAAGTACAGTCAAAGCGAGCTTGAGCGCATAACCCGGCGCTTCACGTTCGCTCTAGGTTCGAACATAGGACCAGAATACGATATTCCTGCGCCTGACGTCAATACGACACCCCAGATAATGGCATGGATACTCGATACTTATCTTTCAACAATGCCTGCAACCGAAAGACAACGCTCTATCCATGTTGTTACAGGAAAACCCATTGAAGCCGGCGGCAGTCTTGGACGCGATAAAGCTACCGGACAAGGCGTAGTGTTCACTATAGAAGAATGGGCCAAGGACAACAATTTCAACCTCAAAGACGCCACCTACTTCGTTCAAGGTTTTGGAAACGTAGGCTCCTGGGCTTCAAGATTGCTGGCTCCGCACGGTTCAAAGCTAATAGCCGTGGAGGATGCCTCAGGCGCCTTCATTAACCAGGACGGTATTGACCCACTCGAGTTGACCGAGTATGCCAAAAAGAATAAAGGGCTGGTAGGCGGATACCCAAAGATGAAGCCTGTAGATCATGAAGCCTTTCTTGCAACCAAAGCCGACATTTTCATACCAGCCGCTCTTGAGAACCAGATTACCGCGGAAACCGCACCCAGAATAAATGTTAAGCTAGTCGCCGAGGGCGCAAACGGACCTACCGATCCCGAAGGTGATGCAATACTCTATAAAAGGGGAATACAAGTAATACCGGATGTCTTGTGCAACGCCGGAGGCGTAATGGTCAGCTACTTCGAATGGCTTCAGAACAAGCGCAGCGAATTCTGGGAGCTTGAAGAAGTAGACTCCAAGCTACATAAGAAACTTGTAAGCGCATACCAGCGTGTACGTGATACTGCCAAGGAATACGGAACAGACTGGCGCACCGCCTGCTACATAGTCGCTCTCTCTCATCTGGCGACGGTATACAAGGAACGCGGGATCTTCCCGTGAGTCCAAGGAGTTCGAAGTGAAGCCGCAGACAGGACTACTGGAAACCGTACTCGATAGAATGGACAAAGCAGCCGCCATAATCAATCTCGATCCTGATATTAAGAAGATAATACGTGAAACTAAAAACGAGATAATACTCAACTTTCCGGTAAAGATGGACGATTCAGAGATAGAAATGTTTACCGGCTACAGAGTCCAGCATAGCGACGTGATGGGCCCTTATACAGGCGGCATCAGATTTCATCCGTGGATAGAGCTTGACCAGATCAAGGCTTTGGCCATGACAACCACCTTCAAAGCCGCTGTACTGGACATCCCTATGGGCGGCGCAACCGGAGGAATCCAGTTCAACCCAAGAGATTATTCAAAGGATGAGATCGAGCGCATTACTCGTCGTTTTACCTTCTCCCTCGGGACGAATATCGGTCCTGATTTCGACGTTCAATCACCCGATATAAATACAAATCCGCAAATAATGGCCTGGGTTCTTGATACGTATCTTTCTACGGTCAGGCCGCAAAACCGAAACGGTTCTATACACGTTGTTGCAGGAAAACCCCTGCGTTCGGCAGGTACTGCTGGCCGAGATAGAGCAGCCGGTCAAGGGATAGTATACGCCATTAAAGAATGGTCCAAAGAAAAAGGATTCCAACTAAAGGACGCAACCTTCATGGTCCAGGGATTTGGAAACGTTGGTTCCTGGACGGCATCGATTCTTGCAGAAGAAGGAGCAAAACTAATTGCCGTAGAAGATGCTTCAGGTCCCATAACAAATCCAGAAGGTATTGATACTTCAGGGCTTATAGAACACACTGTAACTAACAAAAAGCTTGCTGGCTTTCCTGGAGCAAAACGCGTAACCCACGAGGAGTTCCTTTCAACCAAGGCGGATATATTTATTCCTGCCGCCCTTGAAAATCAGATAACCTCAAGCACCGCCCCAATGCTTTCCGTCAAGCTCATTGTAGAAGGTGCAGACAGCCCTACGGACAAAGAAGGAGATGAGATACTTGCCAAAAAAGGCATCGACGTAATCCCCGATATTCTCTCCAATACAGGCGGTTTGATAGTTGCATATTTCGAATGGCTTCAGAACAAAAGAAGCGAATTCTGGGAACTCGATGAGATACAGCGCAAACTCGAAAGAAAGATTGTTGATGCCTATAAAAGGGTGCGTGAAAACGCAAAAAAATACGGTAAGGACATGCGTTCAGCAGCATATATTACGGCTCTTCAAACACTTGAACGCATCTACACCCGCAGAGGCATCTTCCCGTAATGGACTGAGATTTCCAACATAGGGTTCAGCTCAATAAGCCGGGGCGAAAGCCCCGGCCACTTTTAAATGACAAGTTGCACTAATTCATAACATGTGTTCAAGAAAAGTACAATCCGTTGAATCCTTCTCAATATTCCCTCTTTCTAATAGACCTTTAAACAGAGACTTAGATTTTGTCTTATCTGGCACCTTTCTTGCTTACTTAAAGTCGAATAAACCAAACAAGAGAGGGGCAAATGCGCATTGCTCATTTTGTAAAGTATGGGAAAGCGTGGCTAAGCATCGCTATGTTTTGTTTTATAGCGATGATACCGTCCTGCATCTCATCCGACCTCGTAATAAAGACCGAAGGAACCTTCAAAGGAACCTATGTCAGCGTTGACGCAACATATGATGGTCCTCTATCTTTCGATTTTAAGCAGGTTGAAGAAGCAATAGACGCCCAAGGAACCATCACTATCGAGAACGAACGCATAGACTTCGAAGGTCACGGAACCATGACAAAGAGTCCGATTACACTTGACCTAAACGTCACAGGTACTGGATTTACAATGCATCTGGACGGCGCCCTTAACGGCAATCACCTCACGGGTTCCTACACCTTCACATCCTCAAAATGGGGTTCTGACTCCGGAAGCATCGATATGACCCTTTGGTAGATATAAGGTACTGTTTTGAGTAATTTAAGGATCTAAGAGTAATCCGAGGGAAAACTTCAAACCGTCATCTTGACGGTCGGTCAGGATTTATTCCTTAAAGTCAGGAATCATTTACCCCAACAGGTTGCTTCGCACCCCGTTGGGGACCCCGAACCGAGTCAGGATTAACTCTTCGTAGCCACATTTTATGGTCAAATACTCCCCAAAAGTAGCGGCTGGAAGCCGCATGGGCCGAACGAGCGCTGGAAGCACAGACGAGCGCAGGAAGCGCATGCATTCAGCATCGAGTAAGAGGGGTCCCTCGACATGAAATGACGACGCTTGGGGAGCAACGTGCGGAGCAGATTTGTGGGATGAAAGGATTGGAGGTTTTTAGATAGTGTCAATGGATTCCTCTCTCCCGAAGGGAGGGGGCAGGAAAAACCTCTCCTAACGGGAGAGGTCGGCTTCAGCCGGGTG
>JAAYVC010000089.1 GCA_012517375.1 bacterium
CTTGGAGACGACGATAGAGTCGTTCACGGAGTAGCCGATTAGCGTGAGGAATGCCGCGATGACGGTTACGTCCAGCTTGATCCCAGCGAGTGTGATGATGCCCAGCGTAAAGAAAACGTCATGAAAGACCGAAATAGCGATACCTGAGGAAAATCGGAAGTTTATCCGGATACCGAGGTAGAGAAGCATCAGGAAAATGCCTATGAGCATTGCCAGAAGAGCCCTGTTTTGAAGCTCTTTTCCGAAAGCGGCCGATACGTTCTCCTCGCCGGTAAGGGTTACCGTGATTCCGGGTTTCATCTCCTTGATCTTATTGATAAGTTTCTGACTGAAGGTTATCTCTCCAGCTTTGACTACGCTTGTATGCGGTGGTACCTGGATGTCGTAACCTACCTTGCCAGTACCCGGCTCTTTTACCTGAAATATCTTTACGTCGGTTTCACCCAAGCTTGCAAGGGCTTTCCTAAGTTCGCCTGTAGAGACATCAAACGAGAATTCTAGGCCCACTCTCGTACCTCCAGTAAAATCCAGACCGTAGTTAGGTCCCTTGTTGACGATAAGGAGGATGATGGTCATGAGAATGGTCGCGCCCGAAAGAATGTATCCGAGGTAACGAAGTTTTACGAAAGGAATTTTTGCGTCTTTAATAAGCTGCAGCATCATATCCTCCTATATGTAGAGTTTCCGGGCAGGGTTTTTCTGAAGGAGCAGATCGAATATCCCGCGTGTGAAATATACCGCTGTCACCATGTTTACGAGAAGCCCCACGGTCAGGGTGATGGCAAAGCCACGAACCGAACCGGAGTTGATGATGAAAAGTATTACGGCCGTTGCAATCGTGGTTATATTCGAGTCGAGAATAACAGCCCATGCCATGTGATATCCAGTTTCAACCGCCGTTCTCGTAAATTTACCCATCTTGAGTTCGTCTCGGATACGTTCAAATATGAGAACATTTGCGTCAACGGCCATGCCTATCGTCAAGGCGATACCTGCAATTCCCGGAAGCGTAATGGTCGCTCTGAGGCCTGCAAGTATGGCTAAAAGACCGAAGATGTTCATGATAAGTGCGAAGACAGCAATCAATCCTGATCCGGTGTAGTAGATTAGCATGAAAAGCACAACCGCAGCAAAACCGACAAGCAGACCGAGGAGACCGGCGTTAACCGAGTCGCGCCCAAGCGTCGGACTGACCGTTCTTTCTTCGGCAATCCGCAAGGGAACGGGGAGCGCGCCGTGCCGAATAACATTTGAGAGGTCCCTTGCCTCTGTTCCTTCCCTGTCCTGAGTCGTAATAACAGGTTTCGAACCGGCCGGAATACGTTCCTTAATTACGGGCGCGGACATGACAACGCCGTCAAGAACGATTGCGAGTCTGCGGCCTACGTTCTGTCCGGTTACCTCCGAGAAGCGGTACTGGCCTGAGCGTTTCAACCCCATCTCCACAGTCCAGGAACCTGCAAGACCAGGCTCCCTGCCTTCATAAATCTTCGCCTGAACTTCCCTGTCGTTGATGTCGCCGCCCGTAATTGTCACCTGTTTTTTTACAACGTAGATGCGTCTTACGCTCTGGTTGCCGACATTCTCTTGCGGTCCGAAGAGAATCTCCGCATCGGATGGAATCATCGATTTCGCCTTAAGAAGAAGGTCTTTAACTTCGCGGTAATCGCGCTCAAGGATGCCTGAATCGCTCTCCACCGCTATGAAGTACCTGCTCAGGGGTTTCTCTCCTCCCGTCGTATCCCCGGATAAAAAAGCATTGACGCTTTTAAAAACGTTAGCCTCAGCCGCGGGATCCGCCAGCATCCTGAACTCCAGAAGGCCTGTTCTTCCAAGTATATCGAGCGCTCTTTGTCTGTCCGCTATTCCTGGCAGCTGAACCTGTATTCTGTTCTTTCCTACCTTCTGAATATTAGGTTCAGAGACGCCGAGATCATCAACCCTCTTTCGGATGATTCTGACCGCGTTGTCGGTAGCGCTTGCCACATCCTGTGCAGAAAAGCCTCTGCCGGCAGTGTCGGCTTCGAGAACAAGATGCATGCCTCCTACAATATCCAGTCCCAGGTGAAGAGACCTTTTTTCAAGTTGAATCCTTTCCTCTTCAGACAAATCAGGCGTTGTCCATAGCTGTATGGTCGGATATAGCAGGACGATTCCAACCACGAGGAATGCCACAAAAAGGATCAGTTTGATCCACAAACTACGCTTCATCAAACCACCTCGCAGGGTTTTTTGATTTTTTTAATTTCCACTATACGCTTTTTCCCATCAGGGTCGCCATTTCTCGAACCGCATCACGCATGCCCGTTTTAAGAGCGCGGGCAATTATGGCAAAGCCTATGGAAGCGCCCTTGATCTCTTGAATCTCCATCAAGGGTTGGATATTATCGTAATCCAAAGCGTGACCTATATGCACTTCTAGTCCGCTGTCTTGAGCGAACTTCGCTCTCTCTCTGAACAAGTGGATAAACTCGTTGCGGCGTTCCGGATGCCTTGCATAGGCGTCCGTGTTGAATTCAACACGCGCTGCACCGAGTCTTTTCGCATAACTTATAGTCTCCTCCCGCGCTTCTATGAAAACAGAAAGCCTTATCCCCGCATCTGTAAGCCTCTCAGCATAAGGTCTTACAGCGTCAAATCTCGCTTCTAGATCTAGGCCGCCCTCGGTCGTAACCTCGTCTGCACGCTCGGGAACAAGACTCGCCTGATGCGGTTTTATTTCCAATACGATTTGCGTCATTTCATCGGTAGCGGCCATCTCGACATTCAACTCGCCCTTGATGGCGGACTTGAGGCGCCGGACATCCTCGTCTTGTATATGACGTCTATCGGAACGCAGGTGGCAGGTGATTCCATCCGCGCCGCCTGCTTCTGCAAGTAACGCCATTTCAACAGGATCAGGAAACCGCTCGCGCCTTGCTTCGCGCAAGGTCGCCACATGATCGACATTGACGCTTAGTTCTCGCATAAGCTGCAAGCATACCAGAGAAAAGGCGTTATGTCAAGCTAAATGAAAACCCCAAAAAAACGCTAGAGGCATTTTTTTGGGGACCCCGGTTAAGGTCAGGATTCAAAAACTGAAGTCACGTTTCATGGTCAAAAGCTGGACAAAAGTGGGACAAAAGCTGGACAAACGGGGTCCCCGAACGTATGTGGAGCAGACGTTTGGGGTGAAAAAGTTGGTCAAAAGGTAGACAGAAGATGGACAGAAGCCCCCCTAAAAGATAGACAAAACATGGACAAAAGCTGGACAAAAGAGGGACAAAATTTGAGGTCAATGAAGTCAGAATTGAAGAAACACGTCAAAAAAATTTAATGTGTCTTTGCGAGACGGCTCCGAGCCGGCGAAGCAATCTATTTTCGTCTTGACGAAAATGCTCCTTATGTCCTCCCCCTTGACGGGGGAGGGTATGGTGGGGGTGTCGGGGTCCCCGCGGAGATGCGGAGCAGATTTGCGGGGTGGAGTTTCTTGACATCCCCCTCCCCCAGCCTATCATCAAGCATGAGTAACGGCAGGAGGTTTTCCTGGCTCGGCGTCGTGGTCGGCATCACGATTGCCACACCCGTGATAGTCGTTTTACTAACGGCTATATATTTGCTGAGTGATTATTACGGTTTCTCGATACTTCATTGGATGATTTTGACGACAGGATCAAATATTTCCTGAGCGCAACCGCGCAGGTGCTTGGCGCATTATTCGCTCTTGTTTTCTCGATTACCTTGATTGCCGTCCAGTTCGTAACCAAATACACGCACCGCTCCATGAGAATAGTTTTCCCCAAATCAATTATCTGGTATATGCTTCTGTTTGCTTCGTCCGTTGTTTTCCCGCTTTCGTGGCTGTTAATAAACCCTGCATGGGGATGGGCAATTATCTCCCTGATTTGGGGCAGTATCATCATTCTTTCGCTCGTGCCGTTCTTCCTTTATTTGAGGGACAGAATAAACATGGATGTGATTATTGAATTCCTTAAAGTTGAAGGATTAGGATTTATCGCAAAGAAAAATTTCCGAAGGATTGAAAAAAACATCAACGCGCTTGACATCATTGCTATGGGTGCTTATACGGACTTCAATTTCGAGGTTTTCGAATTGGCAGAAGAAGCCATGGCGGATTTGCTCATTAAGATTGGGGAAATCTTGAACCAATTGAAAGATGATTCGGAAGAGAAGAAACACTTCTCGAAAATTCAGGAATCAATAAACTCGAAACTTCGTGAAACCTGTTGGGATACAATAGACAATTCGAGGGCACCTTTTATTACAGTTCTTCAAGTTGAAAGAATCGGAACAAATGCAGTTGAAATAAAAGACAGGCATACTGAAGTAGCTGCACGAAATATAATCATTGCGATAGCAGCGCGATGTAATAGAGACACCAGAATGCGGTTATCGATCCAATGCTTTCTGGCTTTGTTTAGGATTATGGAAAAGCATCCTCCTGAAGCCATGCTTGCAGATATGATACGAGGAGCAAACACACTGCAAGAACATTACACTTACGATATTCTTGAATATATCTATGACAGACATCTAAGAGAAGGTTGGCAGGAATGGCTCGAATGGCTTTTTGAAAGTATTGTTGAATTCATACCGAGATACAAATTCGAACTATCAGACAATATTAGTAAAGAAATACTGAAAGAAATTTGGTTAACAGATGCGAGATTCGAAGAACCAAATACCAGTTGGTTGTATCATCTTCTTGAGAAAAATGGTATTGTTGACGAATTTCTAAAAGAAGAGTTATTTGAAAAAGCAGTCGAAAAGGGTAAGAAATTTGGAATACTGGAAGATAGACTCGAAGCTAGATGGAATGCTTTTCAAAAATACAATGATTGGAAACACTTCAGATTAGGAAACGTAGGACCCCCAGAAGATTAACCTCGTAGGGGCCGACTTTTAAGTCGGCCCGAAATACTGCGCGGGCTGACCTGAAGGTCAGCCCCTACCTTTCGTCATCGCGAACCTTCGCAGAAGGTGTGGCGATCCCATAGCACAGAGCCAAAAGCACATGGCTCTATCAAGAGTGTTCTGATAAAGTGCCTGGAGATCGCCACGTTCGTCTTCGACTCACTCGCGATGACCCCTCCCCCCTTTAATAAGGGGGGACTCGACATCCCCCTTTTGAAGGGGGATGTCCGAAGGACAGGGGGATCTTCCACCCCAGAAAGGAGTCATTGCGAGACGGCTTCCAGCCGGCGAGGCAATAGCCTTAATCATCAGGAATTTTTCAGTTATAAGAGACAGACTCAATAGGGCGATTCTTTCGCCCCGAATCGGCGGGTCTCAGAATGACGTTGGCGTGTTACGGGTGTGTTATTGGAGCTTCTCGACCTTGAGCACCATGCCGTCCATGGCCACGACCTTGACGCGCTCGCCCTTTTTGATTTTGCTGGAGGAGTCGGCGGGCACCGCGGTCCAGTACTCGCCGTGCACGTAGACGGAGCCTTCGGTCGAATAGGTGAGGTCGGAGCGGGCCTCGCCGGTCCAGCCTATCATGCCCTCGTTGCCGGTGGTGGGCTTGCGCGTGTGTGCGCGCGCGGCAAGGTAGACGATGAGCGCAAGGAGCGCGGCCACTATCGCGATGACGATGATGATGACGGGCCATGAAATCCCGAATGATTGAGGGACCGACTGAAACATGATAACGGTACCAAGTATCAAAGACACAATGCCTCCTACTGCGAGCATTCCATGCGAGGTGACCTTCACCTCCAGGATGAAGAGAAATATTGCAAGACCTATAAGGGCCAGTCCCGCGTAATTGACCGGCAGGACCTGGAGCCCGTAAAGCGCGAACACGAGCGCGATGAAGCCTATGACGCCCGGGAATATGGAGCCTGGATTCTGCACCCACGCGATGAGCCCGTAGATGCCAATCATCATGAGGATGTAGACGAGGTTGGGATTGGAGAGCACGCCCAAAAGCTTCTCGAACCAGCGCATGCCGACTTTTACTTCGCGGGCATCGGCGGTTTGAAGCGTTATCCTGCCCGAAGGAGTTTCGACCACGCGGCCGTCGAGCGCCTCCACAAGTTCCTCAGGCGAAGAGACGATGAAATCGATGAGCTTGAGCCTTTTTGCCTCCTCGGCGGATACCGACGCGGATTTGCGGACGGAGCGCTCCGCCCAGTCCGCGTCGCGTCCGCGTTTCTCGGCTATCGAGCGCACGAACGCTACGGCGTCGTTCTCTATCTTGCCCATCATGACGGAGTCGGGCTGCTGACCTCCCATGTTAACCGGGTGCGCGGCGCCCATGTTGGTTCCCGGCGCCATTGCGGTGACGTTGCAGGCAAGCATGATGAAGACGCCAGCGGATGCCGCACGAGCGCCCTGGGGGTAGACGTAGCCGACGACGGGGACCGGAGAGGCGAGGATCTTTTTGACGATTGCGCGCATTGACTCATCGAGTCCGCCGGGCGTATCGATTTTCAAAAGGATGAACGATACCCCCTCCCCCACTGCTCGGTCTATACCGTTGGAGATGTAGCGCTCGGCAACAGGGCCTATAGGACCCTCGTATTCGAGCACGGCGTAGGTGGAGCCGAACGCAGTTACCGGAATAAGACCAGGCAAGAAGAGAAGTACAAATCGAAGAAAACGATTCACGAACATAGCTTAGTCGGAAACTGGAAAAGGTCAAGCCCGATAATTTACTCCTGCTAAACCAAGACAAAATAGTCATCCCTGTCTTGTTATGTCGCAAGTTGTTATTTATCAATATATTCCGATTATTTTTCGAGGATTAGTTTTGAACGAGTCTGTTTAACTTCAAGTAGCTAATATACAAGCGCTTGACACGTACACTTCCTGTTCTATAATAAATACAGACTTTTTAAGGCTAAGTATGGAGACTTGGAGAAAGGAGGATTCTTATGTTAGAATCTTCGTGCCGCATGGAGGGCAAAATCTCGATTGTCACAGGAGCAAATTCGGGAATAGGATACCAGACCGCGCTGGGTTTAGCGCGAATGGCTGGAGCCGTAGTAATGGTCTGCCGCAACAAGGAGCGCGCTGAGCGCGCCAGGCGCGAGATAATCCGGCTGAGCGGCAACCGGTCGATTGATTTAATGATTGCCGACATCTCATCGCAAAATGATGTAATCCATCTCGCAAGGATGTATAAGGAAAAATACAAACGGCTGGACGTACTCATCAACAATGCCGGCATTTCTGTTGATAAACGTCAAGAAAGCGTTGACGGATACGAACTGGTTTTTGCCACAAACTACCTCGGTCCCTATCTTTTGACTAACCTCCTTCTTGACACGCTTGAAACCTCGGCGCCATCGCGGATAGTCAACGTATCCTCTTTCGTGCACAAGATGGTTCAAGGGATAGATTTCGACGATCTTGACAGACGGAGAGGACGTTTCTCGGCGATGCAAGTTTACTCTGAATCCAAGCTTGCGATGCTCATGTATTCCTACGAACTCGCAAAAAGACTCGAAGGCACAGGCATATCGGTAAACGCCTTGAACCCCGGGCTCGTAAACACCAATCTTGGAAACAGCTATGCTGGTTTCATGAAGGTCAACGCATTAGTTATGAAGACCCTCTTCGGCATTTCCGCGGAGAAAGGAGCCAGAACCAGCATTTATCTTGCATCTTCGCCAGAGGTCGCCGGCGTTACAGGGAAATACTTCGAAAAGTGCAGAGAGAAAGAAACAACAAAGGCTTCCTACAATACCAGAGACTGGGAAAAACTCTGGGAAATAAGCGAAGCGATGACCGAGAAAGCAAGGGAGCGCGCCGTTCAAAAACCGAAGATACAGCCAATTATTGCGATGCCCGATACTAGCCCGCATACCTAGTATCCTGAAAAAGGAATCGAATGATGGAATCTTCATGCCGCATGGAGGGCAAGTTTTCAATCGTTACAGGAGCGAATTCAGGAATAGGATACGAGACCGCTTTGGGACTTGCAAGGATGGGTTCGGTTGTCGTAACGGTCGCGAAGGACCGTGGTCGTGGCGAGCGGGCAAGACGCAGGATAATAGCAGCCAGCGGGAATCCTCATGTTTATTTAGAGATAGCGGACCTTTCCTCTCAGCGGGATGTGCGGGACCTTGCACAAAAATACAAGAAGCGATTTCCTCGGCTGGACGTACTCGTAAACAACGCCGGTATCTTGATCAACACGTTGCGTAAGAGCAAGGACGGATATGAGCTTACTTTTGCGACTAACTACCTCGGCCCCTTTCTTCTGACGAGCCTTCTCCTGGGTATATTGAAGAAATCAGCGCCCTCGCGTATAGTAAACGTCTCCTCGTTCGCTCACAGGTTTACAAACGACTTCGATTTTGACGCCCTTGATATGAACCAGGTTTCCAGCCCGCAGAGTTACACTCAGTCTAAACTGGCGCTGATTATGTTCACCTACGAACTAGCAAAAAGGCTAGAAGGAACAGGTGTAAGCGTAAACGTGCTCAATCCCGGGCTCGTAAGGACAAACGTGGGCAAGGATCTCACCGGTTTCATGAAGGTCATCGCGGGCGTTTCGAAGCTTTTTGCGGTTTCACCGGAAAAGGGTGCACAAACAAGCATCTACCTTGCTTCCTCGCCCGAAGTCAGAGGCGTAACGGGAAGGTATTTTTACAAATCCCGACAAAAAATTTCGTCAAAAGCTTCATACAGGATAGCGGACTGGTGGAAGCTTTGGGAGATAAGCGAGAAGCTGACCCACACCTCGATAGAGCAAACAGCTAAAAAATCTGAGATAATCCCCGTTACGGTGCCATACGAAGAGTACGTTCGACACTAAAGATTATTTTTGGAGTGTGCGGAGTTTAGAAATGGCGTCTGAGAGCGATTGACGGAAGCGTTCGGAACGAGGCCAGTTAAGCTCGCGATCGTGAAGGTCTTCAAGCAAGGGAAGGATTGAAGGCCCCAGCTCTGAAAGCCCCTTCACATAAAGACAAAAGTCATCCTCGCTGCCCGCTCTGGAGTTGAGCCTTGCAAGAATTTCATCTTTCCGTACAGGCATGCGTTTGACAAGAAACCAGGAGGCAAGGATTGCTAATCCGATTCCTGAAAGCGCGAAAGGAAGTGAAGCTATGATGAGGGAGCTTCCGTCAAATCCTGATGAAAGAGCTATTGAGGCGCCTATGGTTCCGGCCAAAAGCTCCAGACCAAGCCAGAAGCCGACTGCAATTCCTATCCCCCGGCCTTTGGAGTAGCCTTTGGAAAGAGTCCTGCGGCCAAGATATCGAGCGTAGAAGAAAAGCCCTATGAGTTCAAGCATGGGTAGGACTATATGCAGTCCTGAGCCGCAGTCAAGCGCAGGTTGACAAGCGCAGACAGGCAGGTATAGTTGAGCAAATAAGGAGGAGCATAATGCGGTTGACGGCTTTTATGATTTTGCTGATCTCCACGACGGCAATTCTCGATTGTTCGATAGACCTGCCTGAGGGCAAGGGTGACGGAACCTACTTATCCCCTGACGCAAAGGCCACACTCATCGTGAATGGAGACGAAAGAATCCTGAAACTGTCCGGCTCAAATTACGAGATGGGCTACAACTACGGATACCTTCTCGGGGCTGAGATTATCAACGTAATACAGGACTACATCTTTTGGATAATTAAATACGAAGGACATGATTACAGCGACGCAGTCAGCGTCCTTAAGGATTTCACCTGGGATAAAGCCTATCTGGACGAAATGCAGGGGATGCTTGACGGAATTAAAGACGCCCTGCCCGAAGAGGACCGGATGGTAAAACCAAAGGGGGAAAAGGCAAGATTAATTGCACTTGATGACATAAAAATCGCACACGTGCTTGCCGATATGGAGTGTTCGAGCTTCGCCATCTGGGACGAAGGGCGAAGCGACTCTTCTGTGCTGCTTGCCAGGAATATGGATTACATTCACGATCAGAAAGACGTGGTTAAAAAGTATCAGGTAATAATCTCGTTCGATGACGGGCTGAATAAACGGTGGGTTTCGACCAGCATTTGCGGATACGCGGGATGCCTTACCGGAATAAACGAAGACGGGGTATGCGCAATGATGCACAGCACCAATGAATTCCCGACAAGCGATGCAGGCGGCTTCGTACCGAGGGGCTTCGCCCTGCGGAGGATCATCGAAACCGCGGGGGCATCGAATACCCCAGCCGAAGTAGAAGCGATGTTCGATTCAATGCCTGCCTTAATTGGCAACAACTTTTTCATCTGCTTCCCGAGTCAAGGCAGAACCAACGATGAAATTGCCGGTGTAATCGAGTATGACGGCGATGCCACTCATCCTGACGGCAGGGCAACGTTGAGAAGTCCTTCGGACAACCCCGGACTGCCCAAAAATTCTTCCTGCGACCAGACCCTGGAATTCACCAGCGGCATCATCAATACCAACCACTACCTCAAGAGAAGTACCGGCATACCTGAATCCGGCACATCCAGTGTAGACCGCTACCTCAGCGTCAAGAAGGATCTTATCCAGGCTAAATCAGACGGTAACGCAGACATGGATGAAGCCCTCAAGATTCTCAGAAACGTTCAGACCGGAGGAACCATTCATTCTGTAATACTTGAACCGGATAATATGAAACTGCACATCTTTCTGGCTGAACCATATATGAGCGCACCCGACTGTCAGCGCCGCGACTACGATTTCGAGGAGCTGTTTTGACCCGTAACACCGATAACTCTTTCACGAATATGCGCTAGGAATATGTAAACCGACTGCGGCGCTTGCACCTCCTTCTTTGGTGAACTCCTTGGGAAAAGTTCTGCGGTCGAGATACCGCATGAAAAAGAGGAGGTCTACGAGCTCAAGCATGAATTGGACAATATGCGGTCTGAGATCGCGGTTAAATAGAGCTCTACTAACACGGCTCTGGAATAATATGCGTTGACTATTTCCGGTGTCTCGATAGACTAAGTAATGACCAAACAATCCGAAGCAGATACAAGGACACGGATTAAAGAAACCGATTCGCGCTTATCCATCAGACACCGCTGGGATCACTTCCTTGCGCGCTGGGGCATCAACCGGAAAGGTCACAGAATAGAACCCGGACTTTACGCGCTCGGTGCCCCATCCCCCAACTCCCCTGTTTTCGTGACCGCAAACTACACGCTTAGCTTCGACGCGCTGCGAGAGAATCTTGCCGGAGTTGACGCATGGATACTTGTGCTGAATACGAGAGGCATAAACGTATGGTGCGCTGCAGGCAAGGGAACGTTCGGAACAACAATGCTGTGCTATTACATCAGGGAAACAGGACTTGAGAAGATTGTGAACCATCGCAAACTGATACTTCCACAATTAGGCGCAACCGGCGTATCCGCACACGAGGTAAAGCGCAGAACCGGGTTTTCTGTCGAATACGGACCGATAAGGGCTGAAGATTTGCAAGAATACATGAAGTATGGCAAGGCTGACGAGAAGATGCGGACCGTTCGCTTCGATATAAAGGACAGGGCGGTTTTGATTCCAGTAGAGTTCGTGGCTTCCTTCGTTTATATGATTGCAGCAGGCGTAGGCTTCTTCTTTGTCGGAGGATGGCTCGCATCTGTTGCGGCGGCGAGCGCGTTCCTTGCAGGTACAGCGCTCTTCCCCCTCCTCCTCCCATGGATACCCACTAGGGATTTCAGCTCGAAGGGCTTCATTCTCGGAGGGCTCGTTGCAGTGGGATTTGCCCTGGCAATCTTTTTCACGAACACGACCTCTGTGTGGTGGATGCGCACGGTGGACTCGGTGATTTATCTTTTGCTGATTCCGCCCGTAACCGCATATCTCGCCTTGAATTTCACGGGTTCGACGACGTTCACGTCCAAGTCGGGCGTAAGAAGGGAGATGTACAAGTATATTCCTGTGATGGCTTGGCTATTCGGCATTGGGCTGTTGGTAACCGTTTTCGACGTTGTTGTAAAGATAGCTAGGTTGTGGAGATGAATGTTGAGAATACCCTGAAGTATGACCCGGAGAAATGCATAGGATGTGGTATGTGCACTGTTGTCTGTCCGCACAGAGTCTTCGCGATGAACTCCAGGAAAGCACTGCCCGCCAAGCCCGATTTATGCATGGAGTGCGGGGCATGCCAGCGCAACTGCCCGCCAAAGGCGATAACGGTGGATTCGGGAGTCGGCTGCGCCGCGGCCATGATTCAGGCCGCGCTCACTGGAAGAAAGGAAGCGACATGCGGACCGGACGATGCTGCTTCATCGTGCTGCGGATGATTTATCAACAAGTGATGCGGCATGGAAAAACATGTAGTAAAGATTTATAGTGACCGGATCAGGCGGGAAGTCACTAAGCTGTACGGGACTAAGCCGGAAGCCTTAAAGCTCCTCGGCGACATAGAGAACTTCGTATACTCCTACCCTCATGACGGGCAGGAGAGGATTCTTCGCGTGACACATTCCTCGCACAGAACCGAAGAAGATATTCGCGGTGAGATAGACTGGCTTAACTATTTAGCGGCGAGAGGCGTGCCTGCGGCAATGGCGCACACCTCGCCGCAGGGCAATCTGGTTGAGAAAGTGGATGCAAAAGACGGCTCTTACTTTCTCGTTGTGTCGTTCGAGAAAGCCCCGGGAAAGCTTTTAGGGCAGGGTGAGTGGACACCCGATCTTATCGAGGAGTGGGGCAGGATAGTGGGAATGACCCATCGGCTGACCAAGGACTACCCGGATCCTGGTAAAGAGATAAGACGCGAACACTGGCATGAGTTCGATTATTTGAGGTGGGACCACTACATCCCATCAGATCAACTGATAGTGCTTGAGAAGTGCAAAGCGCTGGTCGAAAGACTCAAGAAACTTCCTTGTGATCGCGAAACCTATGGACTCGTTCACACCGACATGCACCAGAGCAACCTTCTGGTGGACGGTAAGAGACTGACCGTCATCGATTTCGACGACGCACACCATATCTGGTTTGCTGGTGACATCGCGACCCTTCTCTTCTATTCGCGATGGCTTGGCGGCGCGGACGCGGACATGGCTGAGTTTGTGCGCTTTTTCTTAAAGAACTTCTGGAAGGGATACGAAAAGGAAAACCAGCTTGACGACTGGTGGAAAGAGACCTATCACGATTTCCTGAAACTGAGGGAGATGGTCACCTACGTCTTCATATACAAGAAGCTGGACGTTAACGATCTCGACGAACGCGGCAGGGCTATAATGGCTCGCTACAAACAAAACATCGAGAACGATGCACCCCTTGTCAATGTAGATTTCACAAGAATAGGATAAACGGATGGCTCTTTTGTATAAACCCGGCAAGAAGATTATTGAAGAAACACTCCTAACGCTTAAGGAGCGAGGCAACCAAGTCGCGCAGGACGCAAGATTCAATTACGAAGCTCCGGACGGTCTTCGCAGGGAGGTTGCATTCCGGGACGAAGACTTCCTGAACCACTTGTCAGCAACACAGGACGAGTGCATGGTCGATTCGATTCTGGAGATGCTCAAAAAGAGAAAACTTGTTCCAACCGATGCGTTCTATCGCAAGGACGCCTATGACAGGCTCGTGAAACTGACCAGGGAAGACTGGTTCTTTCCCTGGACGACTTTTACGAGAGCGATGCGCAGGCTCTTCTACATGCTTTCCTCCGTCAAACAAGCAAAGACGGTCGTCGGTATCGGAATCTTTTACGGCTACACGCTCGCGTACAGCGCTGCCCCGAGTTGCGGCAGAGATAAAGCATATTCTGCAGACAAGGTTTACGGTATAGACATCAACGAAAAGGCAATCGAGGGCGCCAAAAAGAACTTCTCGACACTCGAAGGCGCTGAGCACGTTAAGCTGGTAGCCGAGGATGGCCGCTCGTTCGCTGAACGCTTCGATGGAACTATTGATTTCCTCCATCTTGATGCGGACGATGGAAAAAAAGGAAAAGGCCTTTACCTCTACCTTCTGAGAAAGCTCTACCCAAGGCTTTCAGCCGGCGCATGGGTTCTAGCGCACGATGTGACCGAACCGGTATTCAGTAAAAGAGGTGTGTTTAAGGAGTATCTCGCATACGTAAGGAACGCTGCAAATTTCTCGGAAAGCATCCTTTTCGACATCGACAACTACGGCCTGGAGCTTTCAATAAAATGAAATCGGCGCAACCAAAATCTACTCTCACTCGTCTGATAATAAAATGAGCAAGCAGCTTCCAAAGCTTATTTTGCCTTTCTCCATTATCCTGATTACATTTATGGCAGGGTGCTGTGGTACAGTCGTGAATGAACTCCTTGATACGAAAGACGAGCGGACGAAAGCGGGAACGTGCAAGATTGATGCGGCCGACACGACACTCTCTCTTTTCAAGGGAGAAAAAAGGGAGCTTCTTTTGCGCTACCTCTGTTCGAGCGCCGAGTGGCGTGTAACAAGATTCGGCGAGACGCCGGTAATCGAAGGAACCCTTGTTGCACTTAAAAGATCGAAGAGCGAGGATGGCTGGTTTACCACTCTGCACGGTTATGTAGCCGACTTTACCAAAGACACACTGCTTCAGTCGAGGGTGATGCTGAGGCTCCAACCGTACAAAAACAGAAGCGAGGACGGCTGGATACGCAACAACTGGTACGATAAGGGCGCAATCGGCGACTCCGGGGTTGAACTCAACATGTACAAACCGAAGTACGAGCAGCCCGGCATTGAGTCGTACCTCGTTCTGGAAGGCGAAGGGGTCTGGCTCGAGATCTATGAGCAGGCAGAGAGCGGAGACAGGGCTTTCACTCAAAGGGCCGTCAATGAGATCAACGAGGAATTGAGGCATCTCCTTGATAATGGTTTCTCCTCGACCCAATTGCCCCAAGCCTCAACCAAGATTTCAGACAAGTCTGAAATCTTGGTTTTAGATGGTATGCAACCCGGCATCTACATGGCTTCGGGATACGTGAATCCAGGAGAACCCGGCTGGACATACTTCAAAGTATTCAACACGGAGACCGGTGTCGAGGTGATGTACGAAATGGAGCAGAAGAGAACGATAGAGTATGTCGGGTGGTCGAGCGACCAAAAGGAGAAGTTCTTCTTCGACTCGGAGGTCTGGTGCAAGGAGGGAGACTGGGAGCACGAATACCCGGCGCGATTCGAGCTCTGGTTCGTGCCAGAGGGAGGCGATGAGGGCGAGGAGGGCGAGGAGGGTTCGGGTGAGAGGCTTCTCGCGACAGCCGAGCGAAGGATATACGGCTGGGAGCGGTAACGCTTGAATAGTACAAGAAGGAACGCGGTGAAGATAATTTCGCTTTTGTCGACCATACCGGGCCTTGTTTTTTCAAATCCAACTCAATCCGGAACGTCAAGTTTGAGCTACGCTTTTCCTTTGTTCGATGGTACATGCTGGAAATACAAAGGCAAGGTAAAATGGAGCGTACCCGATTCGCCTGAGATCAGGGAGGATACGATCACATGGATGATGGAGATCGTCGAAACGATTGAAAGGAATGGGATTACGGCTGCGCGGGCAAAAGGACATCCCGCAGATCTTGCCTGGTATGACGAAAACCGGCAACCCGGCGATTACCTGATTGCTCATACAGGAGAAGACAGATACTACATGCTGGAACGTTTACGGGCGGAGAAAGTCCTCGAGAGACTGCTGGATAAGAACGATTCACTCGACGGGCTGTTCGATGAATCCGAGCTTTTTCTTGATCTTCCGCTTTCCATCAACAAGACCTTTGGAGGACTGGACAGCGGCTGTCGCTGGCAGGTTATCGAGATTGACAGCCTCGATCCCTGGTTGATAAGAGAGCCGCCTCTGCCCCGCTTTACTCGTTATAGCCTGGCCCTTGTAACCTTGCCCGATCACACGATCCTGGATTTCGTTCCCGGAATAGGAATTGCGAGGTACAGATACGTCCATCACGGCACGGTTTGCGAGGTTGACGTCAAGCTGGTTGATTATCGAAGAGGATGCAAAGAATAAAGTGGGGTTTCATGATTTCCTGATGCTGTTAAGCGTTCTCGCAATAACAGGATGCGGTACAACCGAAGCCTCGGGTAATTCGAGTACCGCAAGTAACGGCAACGAGATGGTCACGGATTCAACCCTTGTCGTTCTCGTTGACGCCCGATACAAGATGTCGCACGGCTGGGGGCATGTATTCAGCTGCAAGGTCAAGGATGTGATTCGCGGAAACCTGGAGGACAGCGCATTCAGCCTGTCTGTATACGGAACAATCAAGCTTTACGGAGACCTGCTGCTTCCCTTTAAGGAGTATCACGACCTGATTCTGACCTTTACTCTCAATCCTGAAAGAAGTTTCGGCCCACCTCCCGGATTCAAGGATTCCCGCGGCAACTACTGGGAGATGAAATCCGCCATGCAGGCGAAGGATTCTTCCGTCAGTCTCTTTCCGAACACGATTTATGAGTATTTCCCTGACCTGTCCGGTTCTGATTACGCAATTGCCGCTTACGCCTACGACTCATTCCCCCCGCTTCGATACTCTAAACCTAGGCCGGAGGAATGGTCGAAGGGACTGAAAAAAATCGCGGGTGGTGATTTGAACATGGGATTCGTGAGGATATGGAGAAAGGAAAGCAGAATCGAATACATATGGATCACAAAACCTTATCCCGACGGAGGAGAATTCTACGCATTCGACAACGATACGGTGGACGCCCTCTACCCGGTCAACTCGCAAGGGTTTCTTTTCGTTACCCAGGTTGGTATTGTTAATTGGCGTTATATATACCAAAAAGGATTGCTCAGTAAGATAGTATACTATCGAACAAACACCCTCTCGCCCATCTGGGCCGTTGACAGCGTGGAGTACTGGACCGGGACCGACGTGCCCAAATACACCTACCGATATACCGCGCCGGACGGTCAGAATATCCCGGAGAAAAAATGGGACTCAAGAACCATTTACGATAAAGAAGGCAAAATAACACGCAAAGAGGATTTCAAAGGCAACGTGCTCTGGGAGAGGGAATCGCATTAATCGACCAGCGCTAGACACACCGTTCTCAGATTCCAACATATTCAGATATTAAGAAGTTTTCGATTCATCGCACAAATTACTTAACGATAGATAAAATGTTGACTTAAAATCAATTAAATGTTTTTTTATTTAACGATAGTTAAAAAGACTTGACAACATCCATTTATACGTTATAATTACTTAACGTTAGTTAAATTTTTGAATTTGGAGTGTCGGTGCAAAACAAATTAATAACAAGGAATGAGTTTGAAAAAAGGGTTGTCGAGCTATTCGCGCTGAAGCGTCTTGGAGGCATCCCTAAGAGACGGAGGGATAAAGCGGTAGTGCTTAAAGCGCTCGCTCTCTCCTTTAACTCCTCAAAGGAGTACAAGGAGACTGAGATTAACGATTTGATCAGGAATTGGCTTAAAAAGGCTGAGGCGCCGGAAAGACTCGACCACGTTACGTTGAGGCGGGAGCTCGTGGATGAAGGTTTCCTCTCACGACCACGCGACGGCTCGCGCTACTGGGTCACCGAACCGAAAGAAAACCTATTCGAGGAAGATGTGGATTCGGTTGACGTTCTTGCGGTTATAACGAACGCACGCGAGGAACAAGAAAAAACGAAGCGCGTCAAGGGCGAGGTAAGAAAAAAAATATTGAATGCCGCGTTAGAACTCTTTGCCGCAAAGGGTTACGAAGGCGCATCTATACGGGATATCGCCGATAAGGCAGGCGTTACCTTGCCCAATATTTATTACTACTTCAAGGACAAGGAAGGCCTGTACCAGGCAGTGCTGAAGGACACGGTCGCGGATCTGATGGAGATTCTTATCAAGCTCGACGACCCCGAGGCTTCCTTCCGCGACAGATTTATTGCTCTGGGAAAGGCAAAAATGCGCATGGCAGCCCAGAAGAACGCCGCCATAGAGCTTTTCATTAAAGAAATGCTTTCGGGAGGAATAGCCTCACCAGGTTTGACTCCTTCGCTTGCCGGGGCCATGCAGACAGGAGTGAAGTATCTTGAAGAAATGATCTCCTCTGCGGTCAAGAAGGGCGAAATAAAACCCATCAATCCCAAAATGGGAGTTCTTTATCTAATCAGCCTGTCGTTCGTTCACGGATCGAAATTCATTACGCAGTTTATCAAGAACCGCGAGCCCATGTCGGATGAGGATATTGAGGAATTCGTGGATATCCTGATGAAGGGTCTTGAAAAGAAATAAAATCAGTCGATTATGAAAAGGAGTAGCAATGGCTCTTTTGAGCATTAATAATCTCGTAAAAGACTACAAAACAGGCAAGGTACTTACCCATGCACTTAAAGGTATAAATCTCGAGATAGCCGAGGGTGAGTTTCTTTCCGTTGCAGGGCCATCGGGGTCGGGCAAAACAACACTCCTGAACATAATAGGATGCCTTGATGTGCCTACCTCAGGCAACGTTTCCCTTAACGGAACCGACCTGCTGGGCTTGAACAAGAAGATGAGAGCGAACCTGAGAAAGGATTCCATCGGCTTCATCTTCCAGTCGTTCAACCTGATTCCCGTTCTCACTGCATTCGAAAACGTGGAGATACCGCTCATCCTACTCAAATGGGATAAATCAAAACGCAAGGACACGGTGGAAAAAATCCTCATCGAAGTCGGATTGAAGGATTATATACACCGACGGCCTTCAGAGATGTCGGGCGGCCAGCAGCAGCGCGTGGCTATCGCCCGCGCCCTTGTGAAGGAACCTAAGCTGGTGCTTGCCGATGAACCCACCGCAAACATTGATTCCACGACCGGCCAGGAGATACTCGATCTCATGAAGAAGCTTAATCAGGAAAAGCACAGCACATTCATCTTCTCTACTCATGACAGGATGGTTATGGATTTCGCTGACCGACTCGTGCTTCTCAAGGACGGTCTCATAACTTCCGACGCTAAAAAAAGGAAGTAGTCATGTTGTTCAAATTGGCAATAAGAAACGTCTTCAGACATACGCGCAGGACACTGATTACGGCTCTTGCGATATCCATAGGCCTCATGTTCATGATTCTTATAGACTCGATGTTCGGCGGAGTAGAGAACCAGAGCATCCGCAACATCCTTGAGACAGATAACTCTGAGCTTATAGTTTATCCGAAAGGGGTCTTTGAAAACCGCTTCCTCTTTCCATTGGATTCGATGATAGAGGGAGCGTCAGCGCTTGCTGATAAGATAGCTGAGGAAAGCCCTGAGGTAGTCTCTGCTGCCCCGAGACTGCGTTTCAGTTCTCTTGTTATAGGCCCAGAGGCTGAGCTTTTCGCGTTCGGTGTCGGAATTGACGCGTCAAAAGACTCAAAGGTTTTCAAGCTGAAAGGAAGCATCTCCGAAGGCAGATATCTCGAAAAGGAAGGGGATCTGGTTATCGGTTCAGGTCTTGCCAAGGAGTTGGAGATCAATGTCGGCGACGTGATTCTTGTCCAGACAAAATCCAGACGAGGCGTTATGGATGTCCGGGATTACGAAATAACGGGCATACTCAACACCTCAAACCCCTTAATCAATGCCAACGCCTTTTTTATCTCGCTCGGCGAGGCTCAAGCTATCCTTGAATCGCCTGGCGCCGCTTCGGAGATTAACCTTCACGTTAAAGGCGACCCTAAGAACACCAAAAGGCTTAATGCGCTTGGAAGCAAGATAGGAGAGGAAACCGGCGGTTCATACGATGTATATACATGGTACGACCTAAATGCAGGTCTCTTTCAAATTGCGGGCCAGAAGCAATCGGTCGGATACCTCATCGCGCTCATCGTAATCGTCATCGCTCTCGTGGGAATAGTAAACACCATGCTTCTTTCGATATACGAGCGAATCCCGGAACTTGGCGCAATGAGAGCGATGGGTTTTACTAAAGCGGACATCAGATGGATGATGGTCATGGAAGGCTCGTCCATAGGCTTTCTTGGAGGGCTTTTCGGTGTAATACTTGGACTTGGGGTTGTAACCTATATGACTGAGGTCGGCTTTGATTTCACCGGGCTTATCGGAAACTTCAAGATGCCATTTCCGATGGACATGCGTTTCAGAGGCGACTACAACTTCGGATACATGCTCTTCACGTTCCTTCTGGGCTGGATAGTCTCAACGCTCATAACCCTCATACCGACCCGCAAGGCTACAAGAATTGAACCCTCTGAAGCGCTCAGGCACGTTTAAGGAGGAAATGATGCTTTTGAAACTCGCTTTAAGAAACGTAATGCGCAACAGACGCCGCTCAATACTCACGGCCCTTGGCGTCATCATCGCGGTAACGCTCATCATATACTCTCAGGGATTCATAACCGGAATGATAGACAACGTGCTTGAAAATACGGCGCGCATCAAATCGGGTCATGTACGAATAGCGACGCCCGAGTATGAACGCCGCAAGAATCTGTCGCCGCTTGAGAATTCCCTCAGCATAACCCCAGAGCTCGAAAAGACGATCGAGCAAAACCCTCATGTAAAGGCGTTCACCTACAGGATTCAATTCGGCGTGCTTCTTTCAAACGGCGACAACTCCAAGCCAGGATTCGGAACAGCAATAGATGTAGAGCGCGAAAAAAGCTTTCTCGATCTTTCGAGCGCAAAATACCTTCTTGAAGGCTCTTACCTTGCTCCGGACGACAAGGCTGTTCTCATAGGCAAGGGCCTTGCCGAAGACTTGGGATTCAAGGTCGGTGACTCCCTTGTGATAATTACATCGACCGCGTACGGCTCGCCGACAGGCATGAATCTTGGAGTCAAGGGAATTGTGGAGCTTGGACAGGCGAATCTGGACGAAAGAGTCTTCTATATCCCGCTTGCTGCGGCGCAGCAACTACTTGATCTTCAAGCCAAGGCCGCCGAGGTTCTTGTTCTATTGGACTCCAAGGAGAACGCAGAAAAAGTGGCAGCCGCATGGCAAAAAGAAGCCGGCGAGTCAATGGGGATTGATTTCATTCCCTGGCAGAAAGACGAAGTAGTGGGATGGATGAATATGGCATTCCAGGTCTTCTGGGTAATCTACTTCGTCATTCTTTTGATTGCCTCCGCAACCATCATCAACACCATGCTCATGGCTGTATTCGAACGGATCAAGGAGATAGGAATTCTCAAGGCAATGGGCATGCGCTCATCGAGCATCCTGTGGCTTCTTACAATCGAAGCGTCGATGATAGGGCTGTTCGGCTCACTAATAGGCGCCATACTCGGAGTCGTCTTGTACTTTGCTGTCCCCGTTTTAAACTTCTCCTCAATTGCCGGTCAGGATCTGGGCACCATATACTTCAATCCGCTAATAAGA
Source organism: bacterium (assembly GCA_012517375.1). Classification (NCBI taxonomy): domain Bacteria; species bacterium. The sequence continues at coordinate 21,168 of JAAYVC010000089.1, forward strand.
CTTCATCTTACGGCGGGCGCAGCGATAGGATGCTTTTTGTTCGGCTGGCTCGTTGCCACGTTAACAGCCCTCTACCCGGCCCGGCAAGGCACAAAGGTAGAGCCTGCGACAGCGCTGAGAAGGATATAGGAGCAATAATGAAACCAATCATTTTGATTATCCTGGCGGTCCTGACTGCAGCCGCCGAAATAAAAGCGATAAGCGCCGAAGAAATACTATCCAAGGTTGACAGGAACGTCGTCACATCCTCGATCCGCTACAAAGCCAAGCTCGACATAAGCATATCGGGGAAGGTAATGTCGAAACAATTCCAGGGCTACAGCACTGGCAACGACAAGGCGTACATGGAGTTTACCTCCCCGTCTTCAGACAGCGGAAAAAGGTTCCTCCGTGTAAAGGACACGTTCTGGATGTACCTGCCTTCGGTAGGCAAGGCGACAAAGCTCTCCGGAGCTGCAACCCGCAGCTCGCTTATGGGCTCGGACTTTTCGTACGACGACGCCATAGAGAACGAAAAACTTTCAGACCTTTACTTCGTGACGCTCGAAAAAGAGGAGAAAGTAAACGGCTCTCCGTGCTACGTTATCAAGCTCACGCTCAAACCCGATAAAAGCGCCTCGTATTTCATAAGAAAAATCTGGGTAGATAAGAGTAATTTCTCCTACCTTAAAGCAGAGTTCTATTCCAAGAGCATGACCTTGCTGAAAACGGTCCAGGTGCTTGAGTTTAAACAAATTGGAGCTCAATATTATCCCACTCATATCAAGATGGAAAACAAGTTAAGGAAGGATACATGGACCGAATTCAAGCTTACCGACGTTCAAATAGGCGCATCTATACCAGCGGAGGTCTTTACCGTAAAATATCTTGAGCGTTAAACAATTCAAATAAAGTCAATAAGGCCGGATTGAACCCACGCCGGCCTTATTGTTTAGTATAATGATTTTTACTTTTTGTTAAACCTTAATCGACAAAACTTCACCTCTCATTTTATTTAAGGTAACTTTTAACAGTACTTAGTGCAAAGAAGGAAGTGGTATGAAACTTGCTTACTCAACAACTAAACACTCTTCAGGAGGAAATTATGTTAGAAAGAAGGCTTTTGCTTTTGTTGGTTTTGGAAAATATCTTTTGTAGTGTCATTCAAGGAAATTTGTTATCTCCTTTCATCGGGTATCAAGACATTAAAGCAACAGAGATAATAATACCTCAGGACACTACCTTACGCTGGACAAATGTAGCGCCTCGACTTGTTTTCACTAATCTTGGGGATCAGACGGATACCTTTTCAATTCGTTTGATAATTGTTGAAAATTTAGAGGGAGATACCGTCTATAAAGAGGAGGAACAAGTATGGCCTTTCCTTAAAACTGGCGTAACCGATACTATAGTATTTACATCCTGGTGCCCGGAAGAAATTGGAAATAGCTACAGAGCCATTATGGTAATCGATTATTATCTTGATCAGAATCCTTCCAACGACTCTTTATTCAGAAATCCTATTCTTGTGCAATGTGGAGATACCTCTAAGTACGATACCTTACACAATCTTACCGCGGCAAAATTCAACCATCTTGACGAGAAATATTTGGAAAATAGGGTTGAGATTAAGCCCGAACTTATAATTGCAAATATTGGAAATCACAACGAACCTGATTCGGGCTTCAGTAGCAAAATAAAGCTCCTCTGCGTCACAAAAGATCACCGCTGGAACCAGAACGACACTCTTTACGATGAAATCCAATATTTGGAACACATTTCCAAAATAGGATATCACGGACAGGATACATTTCCTGATACAATACCCTTTGTCTTTACATGGACCCCTCAGGGAGATACTGAAGCACAGTACGTTTGGAATCCTGAAAACATCGGCACTCATTACGAAATAATAGGACTTGTTCAACTCGGAGTAGTTGGACCCGAGGAAAGCGACCATTATCCATATAACGACACCATCCGAATCTATCGGACCTGTTTATTTTCCGACGACGTAGGACTCTGGGGTTTTGAATTGCTTGACCATAAAACTGGACGAAAGCTTTACAACGGTAATATCCCTCAAGGAACTCAGATCGATTCCAAGGTAATGCTTTACAACTGCGGTTACCATTCCGAAAAAAACATCAGAGTAGTACTGCAGATTCAAAATTACAATGGTAACTGGAAGAATATCTGGGTCGATACAGTAATTGTTTCAAACCTTGACTGGCGCGGAGAAAGTGACTCGTATCGCAAAATGATAGTATTTCCAACATATACAATAAAGCAAACAGAATCATTGCGACTTATTTCTTGCGCAGAATTAGACGGAGATGAATGCCCATATAATAACAGCCGAGGAAGATACATGGGAGCAGTAGAAGAAAAACCTGAAGATAAACTGTCTTTCTCCCTGGATGTGAAAAACTTAGGGAGACAGATAAGTGTTTGCTACACAATCCCAAAAACAACCGATCTCAGTTTGAAAATATACAACGTTTCCGGAGAGCTTGTTTCTACACTAGTTGAAAACACACAGAAAGAAGGAAGCCGAACCATCTTCTGGTCAGGTCTTGATGATCATCAAAAAAAGCTTCCGCGAGGCATATATTTAATTCGAATGGAAAGCAAGGAATTCTCAGTAAATAAGAAAATAATTCTTTATAATTAGAGAATCTTGTTCGATTCGGCTACTCTATAGTCAAAAGCCCGCGGCCGCAGAGTTCTACAATAACGCGCAAAAGATCGCGTTCCGGCAAGGCCAGTCTTCCTTCAAGGTCCTTTACAGTAGGCGAATCACCAAGATGGGTAATGACCTGCCACTCCATAGGAGAAAGCGATACGGGTTTATTGCCTGGAGCGACGGAGACGAGGTAGAGTCTTCGAGTTTCCCCGCCTATCTTGGTCCTCAAGTCTTCGCACTCATCCTTTTCAGTGGACAATGCGAGAATGAACTGCTGAATTGGAAGTTCTATCGATGAACCATCCTCGAGTTCAGTCAGTTCTTCCGTATCAAAAACGAATTTTCCGGTCTGCCAGCCGAGGATATCTCTTACTGCTGGTAATCCCTTGAGTTTCTTGGTATTTGCGAACCTTAACAGGTTTTCCGCGAATACAATCTTGCCTTCATCGCCGCCTGAATATATATGCAGCGTGCCCGATCTCTTACCTAAAAAAATCAGCTGGAATATGTCCGAAAGGGGGTAATCGTTTAGCGTTCCGTCTAATCTCATCCAGAGCTCCTCAAAAACATCTTCGCCATAAGCGTCAAGAAGACACTACCTTGAATTTACCCATCTTTCTGAACTTCTCAATCCTCTGAGTGATCAGTTCATCCTCTGAAAGAGGCTCAAGTTCCTTTAATGCGCTTGCTATTTGATTACCTATCAACTTCGCGGCAAGGTCCCAATCACGATGCGCCCCGCCCGGCGGTTCAGGAATAACTCCGTCAATAACACCATGAGCAAGATTGTCCCGGCTGGTAAACTGCAAGGCTTCAGCAGCCTGCGACGCCTTCGAGCTGTCGCGCCAGAGAATCGAGGCGCAACCCTCCGGTGTAATCACCGAATAGTAGGAGTATTCCATCATGTATATTCGGTTCCCTACAGCAATTGCCAATGCGCCGCCCGAGCCGCCTTCTCCGGTAATTACCACAATTACAGGAACCTTAAGTACGGCAAGCACTTCGAGGTTCGTCGCTATAGCTTCAGAAATCCCGCGTTCCTCGGCGCCAACACCGGGGTATGCGCCCATAATATCGACAAAGTTAATCACAGGCATGCCAAAGCGCTCGGCAAGCTTGTAGAACCTGAGGGCTTTGCGGCACCCCTCCGGGTTGGTCATCCCGAAGTTGCGTTTTATCTTTTCCTTTGTTTCGTGGCCCTTTTGATGACCCACAACGACAACAGAACGACCTCTGAATCTTGCTATGCCGGTTACGATTGCGGCATCATCAGAGTATCTCCTGTCGCCATGGAGTTCTGTAAAGTCTGTAAAAATAAGAGGAGCTAAATCTAGGATATATGGCCTGCGTGGATGACGGGCAAGCTGCACAATCTGCCAACGCGTGAGCTTTGAATAAACTTTTTCTCTTAATCTTTCGACCTGCTTTTGCAGCCTTGCTATCTCTTCTTCCACCCCGGAAAGTCCTTTTAAGCCGTCGATCCTTTTTTCAAGTTCGATTATAGGCTTCTCGAAGTCAAGATAAAATTCAGCCATGTGTTAAAATGAAAAGTTTAGGCTTATTCTGTGCGTGAAACCAAGATCCATCTCTTGGTAGGGCACGAAAGCGTAATCGACGGATACACCCTTGTGAGCGATGCCTGCTCCGAAGGTTAGAAATTCGGTCGGAGGAATCAACTGAATCTTCTCACCGTCAGAGTATAAGAGTTTAACGCCCGCTCTCAAAGCAAGAATTTTGAACAACCTGAACTCGAGACCCGAACGAATGCCAGGGTCGCCATCGTATGGTCTGTAATGGAAATCTAGATTGAAAGACGTGGCCAGATTCTTGCTCCATTCGCGTTCGAAAGAACCGCCTGCACGAATAGTCATTGGTGGCTTGAAAACTTCTCCTTTGAGTCGGACATCGAAACCCAGATCAACCATTGAAACTCCGAAGTTGAGCCCCTGCAAGGGTGAAAAGCTCATTCCCGCATCCAGCCCCCAGCTCGAACCAAAATAGTTCCACAATCTTTCCGAATAATACCTTGCCATAAGGCCAACTTTTGTACCCTTAACAATCTCAAGCGCTCCGCCGAAAGCAAGCGACAAATCTGAAAACGAATACGTAGCTAACGGTTCTGTGGAAGGTACGCTATCGCGAAGTTCAATCTCCCCCCCTGAAAAATATATCAACCCGACGCCTATCGCCGCCGGACCGATACTTCTTTTGAGAAAGAGACTGCTTTGAGATGTTCCTACCAACCACCGCGTGTGATGAAGAGAAAGGTCATAAATCCCTCCGCCAGCAAGAAGCGCCGGATTCCAACGTATAGATGTTGCCGAATTCGCTCCGGCCACCCCGCTTTCGCCCATCGCTGATTCACGTGCGCCGATGGCAATCTTCAAGGAAGCATATCCCTGCGTGGCATTCGACGCGGTAAATATTCCGCTCAGCAAGAGAAGATACAAAGCCTGGATTATCTTATTATTGGTGCACAATTTACTGCTAAGCCTCAATAATTTCGACGTTTGCGCGAGGCAAACGCACGTGTTTTTTGTCTTCGAGTTCAACAACAAGAACCCTCACCTTTGATTCGGTTTCTATATTCTCAAGTTCAACCGGAAGATCGATAACTTTTCCGATTCCGCCAAAAAAAGGCTCGCGGATGATACGGATCTGTGTGCCTATCTTGAGTCCTTCTTCGAGTGAATCTTGAGAACGTTTCATATCTTTTGATTCGCGAGGCACGATTATCTCCGGTCTAATGACGCCTGCACGAATCTGCGTGGCTCCATTAATGGATGCCTTCATTCCGTCAAGCTCTTTCAAAAGGTCAAAAGTGCGCCTGGCCATTCGCATCTTGCCGAATCCTTCGGTGACAACTACCGTAAGAGGAATAGGCTCTGAGCCGGTAATGGCGACTCCAATATCATATCCGAGTACTTTTTTGATGGATGAGTCTTCTATTCCTCCGACAACGATTCCTCTTATGCCAAGCGAAATGCCTTTTTTTATAGCCTCTGCGGTAACAAGAGATCCTCCGACAACTATCTTATCCTTCATGTCTTGGGTCAGTTGTTTTTCGTCTATTACTTCATCTGGGTTTGAGACAATCACTTTTATGATACCTCTCCCCTCTCCGCCGAAACCAAATATTCCCTGGATAAGGCTTCCGGTCGTTTCTACGGTCACCCCTTCTTTTTCGAAAACCTCTACAACCCTGCCGTCAACGTAAGCTTCAACCTGCACTGGCTCCGGAGGCTCGCGGAGAATTACCTGACCGGTTATGGGCGATACGCTTTCTATTACGCCGTCTATGGGTGATTCGACATGCGATTTGAACATACCGAAAAGACCCTTGCTCTCGGCTAGATGCTCGCCTTTTTTTATCTCCTCGCCGGGTTTCTTGAGCATAAGTTCAGGAACTTCTTGTTGTTGAACGCCCAAAAGACCGCTCACGTTTAGGGTCGTCACGTTTCCTGGAAGCTGAGTCCTTGCAACAATGGTATCCCCCTTTACTTCCTGCCCTTTTGATACGAGCACCTCGCCCTGAAGAGGAAGCCTGCGTTCCTTGTCGATTTTAGTTTTTGCTGTAACCTTTAAGCCAGGCGTGTATGCGTGTGCCAAATTTTCCTCCTAAAAGTGAAAATAATAATTCTCACAAAAATTATAAGGCGCAAAACGAGCCTGTCAACATGCAAGATGTTTGTGCGCACTTGACCTTGGTTTTTTTTCAGGTTCCGTTTGCATGATGCGACGTCATCTTCTCTTGCATAAAAGAATCAGTGCGATTGTATCTTATACATTTTAGATAAGATTCATCCCAGGATAAGGTCAATATTTACCGGCTTCGTATCGGAAATTGGAAGATTGAACCTCGATAATACATTAGCGAAGCAGTTCCTTCAAGGGATCGAATATCTTGCGGCGCGAGGGGTCGCGAAGCTTCTTTATGGCCTTTGCTTCGATTTGACGAATACGTTCACGCGTGACGTTGAATATCTGACCGACCTCTTCAAGCGTGCGCTGAACGCCGTCATCCACACCGAAACGGAGTCTGAGAACCGTTTCCTCGCGCTTTGAGAGCGTGCCTAAAGCATCGTCTATCTTGGTTTCAAGAACAGAACGGGCGGCATGATAGGTCGGCACGGGCGTCTTGTCGTCGGATATGAAGTCGCCGACAAAGGACGAGTTATCATCGTCTATTGATTTGTCGAGGGAAACGTGGTACTGGGCTATGTTTGTAAGGAATTTAACCTTGTCCTCACTGAAGGAAGGAAGATAATGGGCTATCTCGTTAGGCCCGGGCAGACGACCGTGTTTTTGAATAAAGCGCCTTGATACGCGCGTGATTTTGTTTATCGCATCAATGATGTGAGCGGGAACGCGAACGGTCCGGGACTGGTCGGCTATAGCTCTTGTAATGGCCTGCTTAATCCACCAGGTTGCGTAAGTGGAAAACTTATAGCCTTTTTTGTAATCGAACTTCTCAACCGCTTTTATGAGGCCGCAGTTGCCTTCGGCTATCAGGTCTATAAATTCAAGCCCTCTATTTGTGTAACGCTTTGCGATGGATATTACAAGCCGAACATTGCCCTCTATCATATGATCGCGCGCAACCAGTATCGCTCTTTCTATCTCGGAAATCCTATCGATGCTTCTTTTCGCCTCCTCAATCGTCTTTCCGAAATTCTTTTCCGCGCGTCTGAGAGCATTTCGCAACTCCTGGTATTCCTCCCTGAATTTGGGATCGGACTCGGCTCGGGGCTTTATTTTTGCCGCCTGCTGATCTAGCTTCAACAGCTCATCCACTTCCCTCTTATAACGGTCAGAGTATTCCTTAACAACTTCCGTTTGCAGGGAAAGGGAAAGTATCTTCTGGTGAAGTTTCTCGCAAAGCTTTGCGAAGACTTCCTCTTCTTCTTTCGAGCGCGTTCTTCGTTTAGTAAATTCACGCATCGATTCGTTCAATTCGACTATTTTTTCAGTGTTGCGTAAAAACTGTTGTTTCCACTTTAAATATAGTTTTTTATCCAGAACCGAGTCTATATCCGGCTTCGACACTTGGTCCACCGGTTTGTCACCAGTTTCGACCTGCCGGCATTCTTGAACGAGTTGATCGACGACACTTGTCGCCGTGAATATATGCTTCTGGAGCTCGGCGTAGCCTTCTTCCATCTGACTCGAGTATTTGACCTCATCGTCCTTCGTAAGGAGGCCGAATTTATTAAGCTCCTTGAAGTAAGAACGGGTTGAATCCTTCCTTCCTTTCACTTTAGGCAGCTTGGATTGTTTATCCTTCGCTTCCTCTGGTCTTTCTTCGCTGTCCGAGACCAGCATGACATTAGAATCCCTTAATCTTACTATAATTTCATCTACTTCATCCGAAGAAACATAGGTCTCAGGCAGAAAAGTTTCAAGCTCCTTATAGGTTATAACCTGTCGATCGCTCAGTTGCTTGAGAATCTCCTCAGCAATCTCTTTGCCGCGCAGTACAGGCGCATTGTGTTGATTATTATTTTTTTTCATATGCCTTGATAGATTTTATTGCTTTCTCTTACTAAACTGTTTAATTGACTAAGTATTCTCTTTGCACGTTCGGCGTCGCCAACGTTTTCAGCCTCCCTGAGATCGTTACGAAGCTTTTCACGTGTGCGTTGGTATATATAATGAGCCAGCGTCCTTGAAAACTCCTCCTTTGAATATTTAAGCTCCGAAAGACTCCATTCGGATACTTTCTGGCGCATATGCTCCGAAAGAGCATCCATTATCTCACCAGGCGTAAAACGTTCACGCTCTGAAGATTTTTTATACAGCAACTCTAGAAGTTCGCGGCTGTCTCTTTCATTGATATATGAAGGAGCAAGATGCTTTAAGGCAATAGCGACGAACTCGGAATTAGTTACCATCATCTTCAAAAGCATCTCTTCGGTATCCGATATCCTCGATGTCTTACTCTCTGGTTTATGTTGTTTTTTTGATTCGCCGCTAGACACCCTTTCTGCGATTATGCCTCTGTGAACACCGATAAGTTTTGCAGCTTCGTCAACATAAAGCTCTCTTTTCAGATTGTCCGGGATACGACGAATGACAGAAATCATGATTTCAGCAACGCGACGGAGTTCTGCAGCGCTTTTGGGTGAATAGAGCCCGAAAAGGAATGACATCGGTTCCTCCGCCTCTTTTAACAATGCTTCAAAATCCTGCCGCGTATGAAGAGCCAGGTAGCTCGCTGGATCTTCACCCTCAGGCAACAATACCAGCTTAACATCTAAATCAGATGATAGAGCCTCTCCTAGAGTCCGCAGGGCGGCCTTTCTGCCTGCCTCGTCACTGTCAAAGACGAGAATGACGCTTTCAGTATAGCGGCTCAAGAGCCTTGCATGCTCTGCCGTAAATGCGGTGCCGAGCGGAGCCACCGCGCTACGGAAACCTTCCTGAACAAGCCTGAGAACGTCCATCTGTCCTTCTGCGATTAGCGCACCCTCTCGGCGCAGATAGGGTCGAGCCTCGAAAAGTCCGTATAGAAGCTGGCCTTTCTTGAATATTTTTGTTTCAGGCGTATTTACGTACTTGGCAGGATTTGCGTCTTCGCCGAATATGCGGCCTGAAAAACCAACCAGTTTGCCGGATGCCGTCTTAATCGGAAAAACAATCCTGCCCGCAAGAAAAGGATAGAATCTGCCCTGATGATTGCCGAGAACGCCCGCATCAGAAAGCATCTTAGTTGAAAGTTTTAATTCTCTAGCGCGAGCAAGTAGTTCTGAAGTATCCTGGGGAACAAGACCAAGGGCGAACGTTTTTATATTCTCTTCCTTGAGCCCTCTGGATGCAAGGTATTGCCTGGCGCCCAGACCTTCTTCTGACCACAGCTTGTTCTTGTAAACCTTGAGTGCAATCTCAAGCGCATCATAAAGCGGCTTCGATGGATCATCCTCGGCCGTATACTCAATCTTTATGCCCAGTCTTTCCGCAAGATGCTTAACTGCCTCGGGAAAAGACAAGTTTTCGTAATTCATGACAAAGGTGAGCGCATTTCCTCCGGCACCGCACCCGAAGCAATGATAAGCCTGCCGCTCAGAACTGACGTTGAATGACGGGGTCTTTTCTTTGTGGAACGGACACAACCCGACAAAACTCCTGCCTGCTCTTTTCAAGGCTACGTACTCTCCAATAAGTCCAACTATATCTGTCTCAGCGCGAACACGTTCGATAATCTCTGCTGGAATCATACGGCAAGCCTCAAAACTGTTACCCCGTCGCCGCCCTCAAACGGTTCACCCACACGGAAGGAGCTTACCCTGCGGTCGGTTCTGGCAAACTCCATAACCAGATTTCTCAAAACGCCGGTTCCCTTGCCGTGGACGATGTATACCTCCTGTACCCCTAAGGAAAGCGCCTCCGTGACATAGAAAGACAATCTTTCATAAGCCTCTTCCGCATACATACCCCTTAACGATAGTCTTGTATCGAACGGAACCTCGTCTTTGACTTGCACAAAACTCTTGGCAGGACTGCTTTCAGATAGAGGTTCAAGATCAGACAAGGGAAGCGATATCTTGAGCGTCCCGAATTCGACAAGAACTTCGCCAGAGCGGTCGTGGATATCTACGACCGTACCTTCCTTGCGAATTTTTTTAGAACGTACTCTCATTCCCGCTTCGATATTAGCCTGACTTGATAGAAGATGCTTCTCTTTTTCAGAAGCTTTTAGCCCATCTTCCTGTTCCTTGAGAAGCCGTTTTGCGCTTAGAACGCTTTCACGAGATGCACCGGACTCTCTTATGGATTTCACAAGATTCTCTATATCGCGCCTTGCCTCGCTGAGCTGTCTTTTTTTCTCATTGATAAGCTCGGTATCGAATTTTTTCTGGCGTTCATCCAGTTCCGCTTCCCTGGCCCTGTATTTTTCTTCCTGTTCTTTGAGGTAGAGATATTCCTGCTCAAGCTTCATCCTGAGTTCTTCCGCTATAAGCCGTTCTTCGGACAATCTTCTGATAAGGTTCGACATCTCAACCAGCTCAGGCCGAAGATACTGTCTGGCCTTCGACGTTACTTCCTTGGGAAACCCTACATCATCGGCTATGGAGAGCGCGTTGGATGTGCCCGGAATCCCCATAATCAAACGGTAGGTTGGATGACCGACGAACTCCATTCCTGCGTTCTGCATGCCATGATGCTGTTCAACAAAGTACTTCAGTGATTCGAGATGGGTCGTGGCAATGACTGTCGCACCTTTCTCGTAAAGAGCGGAAAGAACAGCCATGCCCAAGGCTCCCCCCTCCTCGGGAGATGTCGAGGAACCAAGCTCATCCAGGAGTACAAGGGAGGTTTCGTCTGCATCCTCGAGAATTCTCTTAAGATTGGCTAAATGAGCGGTAAAACTCGAAAGGTTGTCGTCTATCGACTGCTCGTCTCCTATGTCTATGAATATTTTTTTAAAGAAAGGAATTCTCGTGTCCGCAGATGCAGGAAGATGCAAGCCGCAAAGGGAAAGTAGAGAAAGAATCCCGATAGATTTGAGCACTACGGATTTGCCTCCGGCGTTAGGGCCTGAGATGAGCAATATCTTCGTATCAGGCGACAACTTGAGATATAGAGGCACAACCTTGCGTTTCAGTTCAAGAAGCGGATGTCTTGCGTTTAAGATATCGAGGAATTCTGCATCGGGATCAACCCTTGATGCACTGAACCGCGAAGCCCACTGTGCGCGTCCAAAGATGAAGTCCAGGTCTTCTACTGCTTTGAGTGAGCGCTGAATTATATGCACGTTTTCGCGAACGGCGCCAGCAAGCTCAAGAAGAATCCTTTCCGTCTCCTCACGCTCCTCTTCCTTAAGGCTTCTTAGCCTGTTATTCCCCGTAACGCTTTCGAAAGGTTCAATAAAAACAGTAGCTCCTCCTGATGAAGTTGCATGAACGATACCCTGGAGTTCATCTCCTCTTTCCCTGCGCACGGCAAGAACCAGTCTGCCTTCACGAAAATGTATTGCAGATTCCTGAAATATCTCCGGTCTCGAAGAAATCATGCTTTCCAAACCACGCATTACAACCCTGCGTTCTGAAGCCATCGAACGCCTTAGCTCCGCGAGTCGCGGAGAACAGGATTCTTTGACGCCGTCTTCATCAACTGTCTCGACTATGCGTGCTCGAAGTCCCTCAATGGACTTGACTCCTGAACCTGCCTGTTTGATAAGTGGATACTCCTCATCGCTTGCTGATGAAATCCTTCTTTCTATCGTCGAAAAACCTTCAAGAATCGTTGACAGTTTAAGAAACTCCTTCGGAGCGAGATATCGCTCCTTCTCCAGTGACTCAATCAAAGCATCTGTACCAGCGCAAACACTGAAAGGCAAACTCTGCTTAAAACACAGAGCTTCCTCTGTTTCGCTGAAACGAACAATCGCTTCCCGAGGATTCTCGCACGGAGCAAGCGACATTGCCTTTCTTTTTGCACCAGGCGTCGCACACGCCTCGGCAATCATTCCGCGAATACGCGTAAAATCGAGACGATCAAACGTCTCTTCCGGAATCACGTCAGTACTGAGTATCCTTCTGGCGCTTGCGCCAAGTCTTGCGCCGCGCCTCTATAAGCTTGCGTTTGCGCTTCTCGCTTGGTTTTTCGTAAAACTCATGACGCTTGTAGTCACGCAATATGCCTGCTTTTTCGCAGGCTCTGCGAAAACGACGCATAAAGCTTTCGTAAGATTCACCTTCGCGCACATTTATAGTTGCCAATCAGTTCACCTCCTTTCTTGAGGCGTTAATAATTTAATAATATCGACCAGTTAAACATCGTAAAGATTATAGACGTTTGCCAGTGCCGCAATTGCGGCAGTTTCGGATCTCAATCGTCTGAGCCCCAGGGAGAAAATCTTTGCGCCCGCTACGGTAAGACTCTCTATCTCGTCTGGCGCAAACCCGCCCTCGGGACCGATGATGAGTGCAATTCTTCTGACACGTCGGTTTGTCAATCTTTCACGAAGTTGGTGCCGGGCTTCTTCCCAAGCCACTAAAGCATGGTCATAATTAGGTATTGTAGCGATAAATTCCTTCAGGTCAAGTAAAGGCATTACACGAGGAGCGACAGACCGCAGAGACTGCTTCATCGCAGAAATGATAATTCTCTCAAAGCGGTCGAACTTCTTCATCCCTTCTTCCCATTCGGGCACCGTTCTCGCCGTCGAAAGCGGCTGGAAGGAAGTAACACCCATTTCGGTACCCTTTTCAAAAATCTGTTCTATTCGCGGGGCCTTCACGATACCGAAGGCTAGCGTTACCTCGAGTAGTGATTCGACAGGCTTGCGTTTTGTAGAGATTATCTGACCTTCTATCATATTTTCAGAAGCGGAATTTATAAGTATGAGATATTCCGAGCCTTCGCCGTCTGTAACATAGATTCTTTCGCCGCTGCGATGACGTTTTACCTTGAATATGTGATGAGCTTCTTCTCCTTGTATTGTTATTCTTCCGCCGGAAACGGTTTTAATGGGCGAGTAAAAAAGGTCCTTCATAGTTTCGGCCTTGCAGGTGGAGGAATCTTGTAATCATCCTTAAGAAGTTCTTCAAGAGCTCTTTTTTGTGAAGTCGTGAGCTTATCCGGGGTATGCACTATTAATCTTACTAGTTCGTCGCCGCTACCTCCGTCTAGGTGACCAATCCCCTGACCTCTTATCTTGTGAATGGAACCGGACTGAGTGCCAGCCGCAATCTTTATCTTCTTTTTTCCGTTCAGGGTCGGAACCTCTATGGAACCGCCTAATGCGGCAAGAGAGAAGGATATGGGAACGTCGACAATGATGTCGTCAGCCTGCCTTGCAAAAAGAGAATGGCGCTTCTCTTCGAACTCGACGATAAGGTCTCCCCTGCCTCCAGGTCCCCAGTGGCCTTCATTCCTAAGCCTCATGTAATTGCCGTTAGATACTCCTGCGGGTATTTTAATCTCAATCTTGCGGGGCTTCTTTAGCCTGCCCGTTCCGGAGCATGTTTTGCAGTTTTCTTTGAATATCTCACCTGTTCCTCCGCAAGCAGGACAGGTCTGTCTCTGCTGGATGCTTCCGAAAAAGGATCTGGAGACGGTTACAACACTGCCTCTGCCCTGACAGGCAGAGCAGCTTTTCGGTTCAAAACCGCCCTTGCCGCTGCATGTATCGCAAGATTCGTACCTTGATACTTCGATTGTTTTTTTGACCCCCGAGGCAATCTCTTCAAGAGATAGCGTTATCCTTATCCTTATATCTCCACCAATCCTGCGCCTCGGATTGACGGCAGCCGACTGACCGCCGAAACCGAAAAACCCTTCAAAAAGGTTTGAGAATAGATCGCCGAACAAGGAGTCGCCCTCGAAGTCGGTCCGATGCTGCCTGAAGAAGTCGTTCATATCAAAGCCCTGCGGACCATATCTGCGGTTAACGCCATCGTGTCCGAACTGGTCGTACAGCTTTCGCTTTTCAGGATCGGAGAGAACGTCATATGCCTCGCTTACCTCCTTGAACTTCTCGCGGCTCTCGTCCCGGTTTTCAGGATTCGCGTCCGGATGATGCTGCCGGGCAAGCTTTCGGTAGGCCTTTTTTATCTCCTCCTCGGATGCTCCGCGAGAAACGCCGAGTACTTCGTAGTAATCCCGCTTTTCGGCCATCAGTCGCAACCTATATCAATAAAGAAAGGGGTGAAAGGGTCGATCTGGATGGATGCCAGTATCATAAAGTGTTCAGCACCAGTCCCGGGTTTTATTGTTTACCCTCTTCTTCGTCAATCACCTTGTAATCGGGCTGTACATCCTCTTTCTCCTTTCCAGAGGATGATGAATCCGATTGACCTTGACTTGAAGGTCCTGGCCCTCCCGGCCCTCCCTGTTGCGCGCCTTTTTCCTGAGCCTTATAAAGGGCTTCTGACAGCTTATACGAAGCTTGTTGGAGTTCCTCAACGGATTTATTTATTGCGGCTGCATCCTCAGTCTTCATTGTTTCCTTGAGCGCCTTTATCTTTTCTTCGATGCTGTTTCTATCCGTTTCAGATATCTTGTCTTGAGCTTCGCGCATGGTTTTCTCTATGGAGTAGATGAAACCGTCCGCCTTGTTTCGAGCATCAACGACTTCGCGGCGTTTGCGGTCCTCTGCGGCGTGAGCTTCGGCGTCCTTAACCATTTTCTCTTTTTCTGAATCGGAAAGACCGGAAGAAGCCGTGATCCGAATCGACTGCTCCTTGCCAGTACCCTTATCCTTTGCTGATACGTGCAGGATGCCGTTTTCATCTATGTCAAAAGTAACCTCTATTTGTGGATCACCGCGTCTGGCTGGCGGTATGCCGTCAAGCTCGAAGCGACCGAGTGTACGGTTATCGGCCGCCATCGGTCTCTCGCCTTGAAGCACGTGAACGGTTACTGCAGGCTGGTTGTCCTCAGCGGTTGTGAAGGTTTCAGCCTTCTTGGTCGGTATGGTTGTGTTTCGGGGAATCAAGACGGTCATTACGCCGCCAAGCGTTTCGATACCGAGAGAGAGGGGGGTAACGTCGAGAAGAAGAAGCGCTGAATCCTTCTCAGCCTGGCCTGAGGCCTGGAATGCCGCCTGTGCAGCGCCTATAGCCACGACCTCGTCCGGGTTGATGCCTTTGTGAGGCTCCTTGCCGAAGAACTGGCGCACGCGCTCCTGAACCATAGGCATGCGAATCTGGCCGCCGACAAGTATGACCTCGTCTATCTGCGCAGGCGTAAGCTTTGCATCCTCCAGAGCCTGCCTGACAGGGCCGAAGGATTTTTCCACAAGGTCGCCTACGAGCGATTCCAGCTTAGTCCTCGTTAACCGCATCTCGAGATGGAGGGGACCCTTATCAGGGCTGGACGCGATAAAAGGCTGGCTTATGGAAGTCTCAAGACTCGATGAGAGCTCGATTTTGGCTTTTTCTGCTGCCTCTTTTATTCTAGCTAGTGCGGAACGGTCGACTGAAAGATCGATGCCCTGTTCGTTCTTGAACTCCTGGATTATATAATCCATTATCCGCTGGTCGAAATCATCGCCGCCCAGATGTGTGTTTCCGTTTGTAGAACGCACTTCTATCGTCTTCGCCTCGGAATCTATCTCGATTATCGAAATGTCGAATGTCCCTCCGCCGAGATCGTAAACCGCCACCTTTGCTGATTTCTGCTTATCAAGTCCGTAGGCAAGCGCCGCCGCTGTGGGTTCGTTTATGATTCGAAGGACGTCAAGACCTGCAATCCTGCCTGCATCCTTGGTGGCCTGGCGCTGGGAGTCGTTAAAGTAGGCAGGAACCGTTATCACAGCCTGCTGAATTGGTTCTCCAAGATATGCCTCGGCGGCTTTTTTAAGGTATTGCAGTATCATGGCCGATATCTCCGGAGGAGCCATCTTTTTCCCTTCTATTTCGACCCATGCATCACCATTATCTGCAGGTACAACCTTGAACGGCACGCGCTGCCGCTCATCTGTCACTTCAGAATAACGTCTTCCCATGAAACGTTTTATTGAGTAAACGGTTTCTTCGGGGTGAAGGACCGCTTGCCTCTTTGCTAACACTCCAACAAGACGCTCCTTGCCGAAGGAAACAACCGAAGGTGTAGTGCGCCCGCCTTCGGGATTAGGAATTACTGATGCCTGCCCCTGCTCAACAATAGCGACGCAAGAATTCGTCGTTCCAAGATCAATTCCTATTACTTTTGGCATAATTAGTTAAACCTCCTTAAAAAGATCAGTTTCGCTGTCAGCGATACTTTCTTTAGAATCTTTTAACTTTTCTTTAATAACAATAACCTGCGCAGGCCGAAGAACCCTGTCGGCCAGCATGAATCCTTTCTTTACTTCCTCAACAACCTCACCTGGTTTCGAACCCTCTCTTTCAATAAATCCTAAAGCCTCAGCTCTAGAGGGATCAAAGGTCTGCCCCAGCATGCTGAAAGCAACCAAACCATGCTGCATAAGTATCTTTTTTAGTTGCTCGAAAATAAGCTCGACCCCGCGCCTGTAAGACTCAAATTCTTCAGGTGAATTATGAGCAGTTTCGTGAGACAGGGCTCGTTCAAAATTATCCCACACATCAATCATATCTTTCATTATTATGGACGATGCGTAACTTCGGATCTCTTCAACTTCTCTGTTCCAGCGCTTGCGAGCGTTGTCAAAATCCGCTGCGGTTCTAAGCGCAAGCGAACGCAACTCCGCAATTTCTGTTTCCTTGGCGCGGAGTTCTTCTTTCAGCTTTGTAACGGGACCTTTACTTAACATCTGATGACACATTATAAATAGAAAGCGGGCTTCGTCAAGTTCTCGCTATGTGGATAAATTTCTAAGTTAATCTCTCAAGAGGGGTTGACAAATTCAAAAAAATCTTTACAATTTTAATCATGAATAATGAACAAGGAGGTCGCATGAAGAAACGTTTATTCGTTTCTATGGCTTTGGTTGCGTTGATATTAGTAACATTAACCGGTTGTGGTAACTATCCTCCAGTAATATCTGGAGTTGCAGCGACGCCTAACCCTGTTGAACCTGGCAGCATTACGATTATTACTGCCACAGTTGAAGATCAGGACAAGGATCCGCTAACCTACGAGTGGACAATTGGCGACTCGGTTTATACCGCTCAGTCGTTCAATTGGAAAGCTCCTTCCACTGAGGCTGACTACAACTTCTATCTCGAAGTATCAGATGGCAGAGGCGGAGTCGCATACGATACACTTGTTGTTAAAGTCGTTTTCGCAGGCATTAAAGCGGTAAAGATGCTTGAACCTAAGGATATCGGAACTCGAAAAGCCACTATAATGTGGACAAGCGCCGAGCAATCCTGGATGGGATACCGCGTCTATCGTTCCAAAGTAAGCGGAACGCTTGGAGATCCCATAGTATC
>JAAYVC010000090.1 GCA_012517375.1 bacterium
ATGATGATAAGTTCCCGAGGAGAATCCCCATGGGTTTTCTAGACCTCTTCCGCGAAAAGGAGCCGCCAACGCCCAAGAAGATTGTGGAACTTGCCGTGTTTTCGCTTGCTAGCGAGCTTGATTTGTACCGGATTTCGCGTCACTTAGCTGGTGTTTTTGGTAATCCAGGTTGGGAGCGTTACGCTGGTCGCCGGTCGCTTGTTTTTATTCTCGATGAGGGAAATCTTGCGGACGAGATTCCCTATTCACTAACTTCTCGCCTTTTTGAGGACGGGGGCGGATTTGTCAGGCTTGAGCTTGATCTTTCAAAAAGTACCCTCGACATTGATCAGGGTCTTCTATGGCACAGGAGAGAGTTTTCGAATACGCTTTCCAGGTTTATCGAAACGGCTTTGTGTTCAGATAATCCTGAAGAGCTTCGACATTCAATGGAAGCGGACCCCATCCTCTTGCGTTCCGGTTTGACGCCAGAACGAATTGCCGGTGAACTGGATTTCGGCTTCAGTCATGGTTCAACCATCGTAAAGATTGGTCTTCTTCCCGATGCCGGAGAGAAGCTTTCTGCGGCTGGGGATATATTTATTTCTCAGGGTGTTTTCTATCTCAAATCTGATGAAGAGGAAGCCTTAGCTGAGATAGAACGCTGGGTCTACCGTGAAGGATCGGCTTCGTGGCACAGACTTTCTCTCAGACGCTGGCTTGAGAGAATGGATGACGTAAGAAACACAAGTTCTTTTGCTAACACAACAGATTTCGCACGATTTCTAAGACGGGTTAACCATTTTATACTTCGGGAACGGCGTTTTAATTCCATCAAGATAAGCTTTTCCAGGATGGAGGGTTCTTCGGAGTTTGAACTTCTTGTTGCAGACTTCGATCCTACGAGTCAGAGACTGACGGATGTTTTTTCAATAAAGGAGGAGGATACGGTGGCATCCACCCTTGCTGAATTAAAAAGGCTTTCGTTCAGGCAGGAGAGATTGTTTGCAGCCTGGGTTGTTCTTGTTGCAACGGCAGGTCTTTTTTTCAGCATGCTTTATCTTTTTTTTCCCGGGGCGTGGTGGTTCTGGCTTACAGGAGCTTCCGCAACCCTGATTCTTCCTCTATCTGCCTATTACGTATGGGGATTAATCAAGCGAAAGAAAGAAAAACCATCAAAGGATAATGAAGTCAGAATAAGCGAATTCGAAAAACGAATAGAGGATACGCAATTCATAATCGCTCAGATAGAGCAGGATCAAGGCATCCCTCAGGATATTAAAGATGAAATTTTAATAAGGAACCGCAGAGAACTGGCTAGAACTGAACGACTAATCAAAGAAGAACATTCACATCCTGCATGATTAATATTACTTGAAATAGTTTTTGTTATCCGTAAAATCTATCATGCTTAATGACTCCTTCATCGAACGTACGGGTGTGCAAATATTCGAGGGATTTCCTTCAATTGCCGAGGCTATGAGTTATCTTGCGCTGAGAGACGTGAGGGTGATGGAAATTAACCTTAACAATCCTTACTTCCTTGCTCAGATAAGTTCAGAAAAAGACAGGAAGGAGATAGTCAACGTAGTCACAGGGGAGGGTATTACATGGGTTGCACATCTGCCTGAGAGTATTGGATTCTTTACGGTTGAAGAGGAGGTTTTTGCGCGCTATCTTATGTGGCTTGTAAGAATCCAGACCGAGGCCAATGATACAGGCTGCAGGGCGTTGACCATACACCTTGGGGATGCTCCTTATTTCGCCTTTTCAGGACAGAAAAGATTGGGAACGGACCTTTTCCGCGAATATTACGAAACTACGCTTCTGATGAGGCTTACAAGAGCTGCCAATCTGCTGCGTAAAGGACCACCTGTATCGATAGAGAACGTTGGAGGGTTTCACCATCAGTTTGTCAGGGATATCCTCAACAAAGTGGAAGGGTTATCTTATACAATGGACATAGGGCATCTTAAAACGGTTAATCCCAAGACTGCCGAGGCGGAGTTTGGCTTCTTTATGGAGCACAGGGACGAAATACGAGTCGTTCACGTACATGATAATGCTGGTGATTTTGACGCTCACGAGGTTGTTACGGATCAGGCAGACATCGAACCTTACTTCTCTTTTGCGAAGGATACGGATGCGTATCTCGTAATGGAGATAAGACCACTAGAGGCTGCTTTTTCTTCTCTAGCGGCTTTGACCGGAATCAAGAGGTAGTTTAGTCTCGATAAAATCCAGTATTCTGTTCCTCTCGTCTTTGTCATTAGGCAGAAAAAGCTGAACGCCCCGGAAGTTATCCAAGAATTTTTTCCGCTCCGCAAATGTCGATAGTACTATCCCGGACGGGGTAATGAAGTAGCGTCTGAACATCTTCCAGGTGCGCTTATCGGTAAAGTAAAACTTCTTGATGACTATTTCTTCTTTTGTCAAGTGGTAGTTTATCGGAATAAAGTAAGGGTTCAGCATTGCAAAAAAAACCAAAAAGGCGAGTATTCCGGCCCAGTATGCAACCCATATTCCGAAGACTAAAATCGTAGCGGCTATTATTATAAGCGCGATAACGGTTCGCCATGGTCTATCTGTCGCAAGAAAAACCCTCCATCGAATCTCTTCAGGAATTCTTTTTTTTGAATTCGTAATTCTGGGTGAAGGTTTCTTTCTTGATGCAGAGACAGGCTTTTTTTCCGTAGAAATTGGTTGCGATTTGCCTTTTCTATTGGTTGTTTTTTTAGTATCAGGCATCACTGGAAAGAAAAGTGGGCCCGGAAGGATTCGAACCTACAACCAACTGATTATGAGTCAGCTGCTCTGCCATTGAGCTACGGGCCCTTCTTTAATCAAGAAGCTTAAGATTAAGCTCTTCACGGTATCGTCTGTTCAATCTCGACTGAAAAGGTATGACGTTCATCTCCAGAGTACCTGAAACGATAGCGGAATACAAGTGTCCGCCGAAAGCCAGAAAGTTAGGGCCTGAGATGGAGACGTGTATATGCGCTAAAGGATTCGCTTCGTCCCAGCCGAGATTTCCGGCAAGGGACGCTATTTCGTACTCGCCATCGAATTCCCTGTCTATATAAGCCTTTTTATGAGCGTCATAATAACCCAGTTTTGGCTGTTCAACGGCACCGATACCAGTTAAAAAGGCTCCATCGAGTTTTGTCTTGGCTGCCCAGTCAAGCAGTTTAGCTACCACTTCCTCTCCTTTGTCAAATCTGAGCAGGTAGGCTTTTCCGTCAGAGTACTCTTTCACAATCGAATTTTACGCAACAAAGACGAGTTGTAAAGACCTTGACATGAGTGCATTCTTAGCTATATTCAACTCCGTATGTTGAGAAATTTAGTGGGGATTCTCCTTCTAACCGGGGTTGTCCGCTCTCTAGATGCCCAGGGGTTAAGCGTATTCTACATTGCTTCACCTAACGGAACGCTTTCATGGTGTCATTGTCCGGATGATCCATACGGAGGACTGCCCCGCAGGGCAAGCGCTATTAACGAGGTAAGGAAAAAAAATCCGTCGCTTTTAATTCTTGACGCGGGCGATATCCTGGCTCCATTCCCTTCCCGGCTTAAGGATTCCGTATTTGTTGAAGCTTACGCTAAAATACCTCTCGATGCCGTTGCCTTGGGGGATCAGGAACTTGTGGACGGCTACGAATTCTTCTCATCAAGAATCAAGGACAGGCTGCCCTTAGTTTCACTTAACGTCTTCAGGCAGGGAAGGAGACTCGTTTCGCCTTATATAATCAAAGAGATCGACGGACACAAGATAGTCATTACTTCGCTCATTAACAAGAATGCTTTCCTCTTCTACGATTCAAAGCTCCTTTCCGGGGTAATGGCGTCAGATCCTCTAAGCGAGCTGAAATCGATGATGCAGGAGTTGAAGGAGAAAGGAGATTTCATAATACTCCTTTCCCATCTCGGCATTGACGAGGAGCGCAAGATCGCCTTGCAGTTTCCTGAGATAAGCGTCATCGTCTCAGGGCATACACCGGCTAATCTTCCTAATCCTGAAAAAGTTGGTAATGCATACATCCTTGGAGCAGGGGCGGACGCCAAATATTTCGGAGTCGCTCAATTCAAGATCGACAGTAATACGCTACCCCTTGAGGAAAACGAAGTAATTCCTTTGTCCGACAAATATCCTGAGGATCAAGCAATACAAAAGATGATAGCGCCCTATCTAGGGGATGAGGGTGTAGCGATAGACTCCTCCCTGGTGCCCGATACCGCTTCTAAGGTTTCGGGAAAACACATTCCTGTGCTAATTGATTTGTTTTTCGCTCCCGATTGCCCGCATTGCATGAGGATTCTGAAGGTTTTTCTTCCTCAACTGGCAAAAAGGCATCCGGGACTTTTCACGGTAAAACTGCACGATATTAACGAATCCAAAGAATATACCCTTCTCGAACAGATGGAGGCTGAGGCGAATGATCGCGACAACGAAATACCGGTGTTGTTCTTTGAAGGCAAGGTTGCAGCAGGTGAAGATGATGTTAAACAAAATCTTGAATCCCAACTTTTATCTCTAAGACCCGACTACTCCAAGTCGGATTCCGCATCCTACTCAAAACATTCTTTCTCCATAAATGTCGATACCATCAATATACCAACGGATTCAACGTTTTCCACCACAGGCAGCCGCGAACTGGTATTCTTTTCCACTTATGGATGCAAGGAATGCGACCGGGCTCGCTCGCTTCTGCGTGCAATAGCGTCAGAGGACTCATCGCTTTCAATCAAGGTTTACAGCATAGAAGATACGGCTTCTAAAACGCTTCTCGCTGCATTTAACGAGGCTTACTCGATACCTAAAGATAAACGCCTGCTGACTCCGGTAGTATTCGTAGGTAAGGGTTATCTTATGGGAGATGGAATCTCTCAAACAAAAATCAAAGCGCTCGTCAAATCCGAACGCGAAAACAAGATTCCCTGGGAAACGATTGATTCATTGCGGGGCAAGGGGAAAGAGCAGATAATAAAACAATTCAAAGAGTTCAGGATACTGCCGATAATCGGCGCAGGACTTATAGACGGCATCAATCCCTGCGCCTTCGCCACCCTTATCTTCTTTATAACGTATCTTTCGGTGCTTGGTGTAGACCGGCGCAAGGTCATCTGGGTTGCTATTCCTTTCATTGTTTCAGTTTTCCTTACATATTTCATACTCGGTCTTATTGCGTACGAGCTTCTTGCAATCCTCACCGTTCTGCGATGGGTGTCAAGGGCAATCTTTGCTTTCACGGTCGTTTTTCTCATAGTACTCGCTTTCTTTTCGTTCAGGGATTACTGGCTGCTAAAGAGAGGTCAGGGAGACAAGATGACTCTTAAGATGCCTGACAGGATCCGCAAGCGCATGAATAAAATGATAAGGGAACGAACAACGCTCGGCGGATTCTTGATAGGCGCTGTAGTGACAGGTTTTTTTGTATCGCTCTTTGAACTGGTTTGCACCGGGCAGGTTTACCTGCCTACTTTGGTTTACGTGGCGCAGATATCTGAGTTTCGAGCCAAGGCGTTTCTCTACCTTGTTCTTTACAACATAGCCTTCATTATACCTTTGGTAATCGTTTTTATCCTTGTGCGCTTTGGTTTGACTGAGAAGCACCTGCAGGTGTTTCTCACGCGCCGGGCAGGTTTAACCAAGATACTGACGGCTGTTCTCTTTATAGTTTTGGCAGGCGTTATGGCATTTTTGCTCATCCAGAGTTTGAGCAGTGGATAATTACGACGTAATTGTCATTGGAGGCGGCCATGCAGGCATAGAAGCTTCCTATGCTTCTGCAAGGATGGGGTGCAGAACACTTATGATCGCCTTGAACTTGGAAACCATAGGCCTCATGTCCTGCAACCCCGCAATAGGCGGCTTGGGGAAAAGCCAGCTTGTTCGGGAGATAGACGCGCTCGGCGGTCTTCAGGCAAGGCTTGCCGACCGGTGCGGGATCCATTTCCGCAAGCTCAATCGCAGCAAGGGACCCGCTGTGCAATCTACAAGAATCCAGTGCGATAAGTCTTTATACAGGGATTTTGCTAAACGGGTGCTCGAAGAGACGCCTAATCTTTCGCTTTGGCAGGACGAGGCGGAGTCGCTATTCATAGAAAACGGCCGAGTTGCAGGAGTAGAGGCAAAGACCGCGGGAAGGATTCGTTCTCGTGTTGTAGTTCTTGCCCCCGGCACTTTTCTCTCCGGGTTACTTCATATTGGAGTCGACAGTTTCCCGGGCGGAAGACTTGCCGATCAGTCACCCAACCTTCTTTCCAAAACCCTGAGGGTACTGGGTTTCGAGATGGGCAGGTTCAAGACAGGCACTCCTGCGAGAATAGACGGACGCACTCTTGATTATTCAAAAATGGAACCGCAGCCCGGAGAGGAACCGCCGCCCGGTCTTTCATTTTTCACGAAATTCAAGCTTAAGAATCAAGTTAAATGCTACCTTACAAGGACAAACAATGTCGTTCACGAGATTATAAAAGAAAACCTTGATCGTTCGCCTCTTTACACCGGACAAATAAAAGGCACCGGAGTGAGATACTGCCCATCCATTGAGGATAAGGTCATCAGGTTCGAGGACAAGGATTCGCACAGGGTATTCATAGAGCCCGAGGGTCTTACAACGCACGAGATTTACCCTAACGGACTCTCGACCAGCCTTCCCTTGGACGTTCAGAAAAAGATGATTCAGGAAATCCCGGGAATGGAAGGGGCGGAACTCACAAGACCAGGATACGCAGTCGAGCACGATTTTGTCCAGCCAACGCAGCTTTTTGCATGGCTTGAATCGAAATCTATCGACGATCTTTTTCTTGCGGGTCAGATTAACGGAACAACCGGTTACGAAGAGGCCGCAGCCCAGGGGCTCCTGGCAGGCATTAACGCCGCACTCAGAGTGAGGGGTGAGACGCCCTTTGTCTTAAGAAGGGATCAGGCGTATATCGGAGTCCTTATAGATGATCTTGTGACCAAAGGAACCAACGAACCTTATAGAATGTTTACCTCGCGGGTGGAGTATCGTTTACTGCTTCGTGAGGACAACGCCGCGGCAAGATTATCCGAACTCGGTAAGAGAATCGGGTTGTTGAGGGAGAAGGACTTTCACAATGTCGAGGTCGTAGAAACAGCCGTTAATGAAACAGTTGAGAGGCTCGTGAAATCAAGGCCTTCCATAGCAATGACTAATAAGGTTCTTGAAGCACACGGTGCGGATTCGACAACGGAAAGACTCAGCCTTGCCGAAGTTCTCAGGCGTCCGGAGATAGTACTAAGCGATTTAATGGATATCGATAAAGACTTGAGTGCACTCTCGGAGACGGTCAGGGAGCGTGTCGAAATAGAGATTAAATACAAGGGTTATGTTGAACGTGCCCTCTTGGAAGCAAAAAGATTCCAGAAGATTGAGAATGTGAGAATACCGGAAGGGATAATTTACGAAAAGATACAGGGATTATCCAACGAAGTAATCGAGAAGCTAAAAAACATACTTCCTACAAGTCTTGGGCAAGCGTCGCGGATATCGGGCGTAACACCAGTTGCCTTGCTGGCTTTGTACAGATTTCTCAATTCTGACCATGAAGAACAGCAATAATCTGACACAGGAATTGATAAAATACGTCCTATCCCAGGGAGCCGATC
Source organism: bacterium (assembly GCA_012517375.1). Taxonomy (NCBI): domain Bacteria; species bacterium. The sequence goes on from JAAYVC010000090.1 coordinate 7,616, forward strand.
TTGCAGGAGCGGCAGGCACAAAGACTATTTCAAGCGAGCGCAACCTGGTTCATGGGGATTTCAAGTATGTGATTGTTGCCGCCATAAGGCTTTCGGAAAGCGTTCTTGCGGAGATAACCGATTATCCTACTAAAACATATTATCACCACTATCGAACGGTGAACATGGCTCTCGACCAGCTTGCCTTAAAAATCGTTCGATTCCTGCAAGCTGGAGGGCACAAGGCTTTTCCTGTTCCTGCATCTCAACTTGTTGACTGGGAAAAACAAAGAGGGATTTTTTCTCACAAGCATGCGGCGGTAGAGGCAGGCCTGGGATGGTTGGGCAGGAATAATCTTCTTGTGACGCCTGACTGCGGTTCGCAAATAAGACTGGTATCGGTTCTCACGGATGCTGAGCTTGATGCGGGCAGGCCTCTGGATCAAGATTGCGGTGAATGCCGCGACTGCATCGATGCTTGCCCTGCGTCCGCGATTGCGGATGATCCGGCATTCTTCGATCACGAGCGTTGTTATTCTCAACTGGATACATTTGTCCGTAAAAAGCTGGCAGGGCAGCATATATGCGGGATTTGCGTCAAGGCGTGCAGTCCTTCCCGCAGAAAGAAGCTCTGAATATAACCGATTTCCCTCGTTTTTATCTAGATTGTTGTTGACAATCATCTGAAATAAAGTAGATTTCAACCTAGCGGCACTGTTAGTTTTTTCCAGCCGGCCAATCCAGGAAAAACCAAAAAGGAATTTGCAGAAAGATAAAAAATCATGGGCGATATTGCCCGGCCTATCATTGCAGAACCGGGTGTTTGTTGCCTGCAATTATGGAGAAGATGATGCAGAAAAATCAATCGAATTCACGACGTTTTTCATTAAGAAACGGTCTGTTGTGGCTCATCACATGGCTTTTTCTGGCGGGTTTAAGCCTCGATTTCTACAACTGGGGTAAAGTCCCAAGGCTTATCCTTGGCGTACCTCTGTGGCTGTGGTTTCAGGCGGTGTTAATCTTAATCATTGGCCTGGCTTACGGCTTTCTTGCAGCAGCTGTATGGAAGGAGGAGAGCGAATGAACTGGGTCATTCTGGGGATATACTTCGCGCTGTTCATTGTCATCTCCGTGATTGCATACAAGAAAACCAGGAACACCCCGGAGGATTTTTTCCTTGCAGGCCGCTCTCTCGGACCCCTTGTCTATTTTTTGAGTTTTGCGGCAACAAACTTCTCTGCGTTCTTTTTCCTCGGTTTTGCAGGAGCGTCATGGCAGTTCGGTCTTGGCCAGTACGGAATCATGGGAGTCGGGACGGCTCTTGTTCCCGTGTCCTTCTATTTCATTGGAAGGAAAGTCTGGAAGCTAGGTCGTGAAAAGGGATACTTAACCGCTCCTGAGCTGCTGGCCGGCGAGTTCGCGAGCCCTCTGCTTCGAATAATCGTGTTTGCAGTCATGGTTGTTTTTACATTGCCTTATCTTTTTACGCAGGCGTTGGGTGCAGGAATGATTCTTTCGAGTCTTGCGGGGGCCGACATTACTAAAATCAGCGCCGTGATAGTGATTCTTTTGATAGGCGGCTTCGTAGCCCTGACCGGTATGAGGGGCACGGCATGGACCGACGTCATGCAGGGAGGAATAATGATCGTTGCCATGATAACGGCGGTCGTTTTCATCTCCAAAGGGTTGGGAGGTTTTTGCCAAGCCGGTTTAAAGGCATTCAACTCCTCACCTGAACATTTCATGCGTCCTGGTCCGCAAGGATTTTTCACTCCATTAAAATGGTTGTCGTTTATCATACTCTGGAGTCTTGTCAATCCGCTGTTTCCTCAGCTCTTCACGCGGTTTTATACTGCAAAGTCGATTAAATCGCTGAAAGCGAGTGCATGGCTTTATCCATTGCTTATATGCTTCCTTTTTCTTGCACCTGTTCTTGTCGGTGTCTGGGCGCGCGGAACCAAGCTGAATTTTACCAATCCCGATATGGTTCTTCCGACCATGGTCTCCAATTATGCTCCCTCCTGGGTGCACGCTTTGGTCATGACGGGCGCTCTTGCCGCTCTTATCTCCACCGCTGTAGCCCAGCTCCTGGCGCTCTCAACTATGCTTACGAACGACCTGGGTATAAAAAAGAACAAGGTCCTTATCGGCCGCATCCTGACTATGGGTTTATGCTTCATTGTCATAGGCTTCGTTTTTGCCGGGTTCGGTTCTGCAGGGATTTTTACAACACTCGTCAAAACCACTTTTTCGGGTTTGATAGCTCTTACGCCCTCGACAATTGCAGCTCTCTATTTCAAGAAAATCAGCCCGCTGGCGCCTATCCTATCCATCATCGCCGGAGAGGTTTCGGTCGTTCTTATCTGGCTGAAGATTCTGCCTGTTTTTGGACTTATCGACGGCATTGTCGCTTTTCTTGTATCATTGCTGGTTCTTGTAATAGCGGCGTTCGTTTTCCGGCCCAAAGTGGGTCTTGAACAATCTGCAAAACAGGAAATGAGCCAGTGATAAATATAAGTTGACTTTTCTCCGGGCATTCGTAAACTTCTTTTTTCATGAATAGCTTGAGAAAAAGGCGGAAAAACTTGACAAATCCTACCAAAAACCTATAATTATTTTAATGCTACAAGAAGAATACGGAGAGGTTCTCAAAATCGAAGGCCCTCTTGTCAAAGTCAGGATGCCGCAGCATGGCGGTTGCGCATCATGCGGTCAGCGGGTTATATGCTTTCCGATGGGCAGGGAGAGGGTGCTGATTGCAAGAGCCCAGGGCAAGCTTAATGCAGGGGATGGGGTCATGATCATGACGGCTTCTGCTCCTGCAATAATCTCCTCTCTGCTCGTTTTCATAGGTCCAATCATACTCCTCATATCCCTGTGGTTCATATTCCAGGCTTTTGGCGCGGTGCTGTGGGTTAAGCTTGCGAGCATGGGACTCGCTCTGGTCGCGTATTTCGTTATTCTCTCAAGGATAGACAAGAGACTCCGGCGCTCGGGATGGTTCCTGCCAAGGGCTGTAAGGTGCGATACAATAAAAGCCAGGGGCTCGACTAAAGATGAATGATATATACCTCGATAACGCAACCACTACTCAAATGGACCCATGGGTGCTCGAGGAGATGAAACCGCTTCTTGTGGAAGAGTATGCGGCTCCGTCTGGCCATTTCGGGCATCAGGCTTCACTCGAATCCAAAGACAGGCTTGAGCGTGCACGAGCTGCAATAGCCGAGTCGATAAACGCCGAGCCCGGTGAGATAATTCTTACTTCCGGCGGAACGGAATCGAACAATCTGGCATTGCAGGGATATTTGAAAAATCATAAAAAACCCGCCCGCGTTGTGACCTCCGCAGTAGAGCATGAATCCGTTCTCAATACGCTCCGCAATCTTGTTAAAGATGGGGTAGAACTCGTAATTGCAGGCGTGGATAAAGATGGCCGGGTAAAGCTCGATGAACTTGATAAAGCGCTGGTTCCAGGAACCGCTCTATGTTCTGTTCAGCATGTAAACCATGAAGTCGGGGTAATCCAGCCGCTTGAAGAGATTGGCAAACTATGCAAAGAGCGGGGCGTCATCCTTCACTCTGATGCCGTGCAGGGCTGGGGCAAGGTTCCTCTAAACGTAAAAGATATGAATCTGTCCCTCGTTTCCCTTTCCGGTCATAAGATACACGGGCCAAAGGGGATTGGCGCGCTTTATCGTCGCAAAGGGATAAAGCTCTCGCCTGTACTTTTCGGCGGCTACAACGAGTTCGAGTTAAGGCCGGGTATTGAGAATGTTGCTGGAGCTGCAGGGATGGCAAAGGCTATCTCAATGATAAAGCCCGAACAAGTAGCATACATAGATTCACTCCGGCGCAGACTATGGCAAGGCATCGAAGAAGAGATACCGTGGGTGCATCTCAACGGTTCTCTGGAACAAGGCGCCCCTCATATCCTGAACGTTACTTTCGATTTCATCGAGGGCGAATCGATACTCCTTCATCTCGATATGCGGGGTATAGCCGTTGCCACAGGCTCCGCCTGCTTCTCCAAGGCGCTTGAGGCATCCTACATCCTCCTGGCAATGGGCAGACCGCACGAGCAGGCGCACGGCTCTATGCGCTTCAGCTTCTCGCGATTCAATACACAGGACGAAATCACTAAGACATTGAAGGAGTTAAAGGAAGTGGTTTCCGATTTAAGAAAACTCTCACCTCTAACACCCGTAACACCTCCCGTAACACCCTCCGTAACACCTGAAACACCTGAAACACTCGAAACACCCGGTGCACCCGATAAGGAGGCATGAATGGCTTTGCCGTATTCAAAGAAAGTCATAGAACATTTCAAGAATCCTCATAACGTAGGCGAGATTAAGGACGCGGACGCTACGGCAATGGAGGGAAGTCCTGCCTGCGGCGATATGCTCAAACTCTCCCTTAAGGTCGACGAGAAAACCCATATCATAACCGACATCAAATTCGAGAGTTTCGGATGCGCCTCGAACATAGCCACAGGCTCCATCCTGACCGAAATGGTAAAAGGGAAAACCATTGAGGAAGCCGAGAAAGTTGGCTGGAAGGAGGCTGCAGATGAGCTTGACGGTCTGCCGCCCGTCAAGATGCACTGCGCCGTCCTCGCAGTCGACGCGCTTCGCTCAGCCATCGACCAGTGGAAGGAAAAGCATGGACTCGCGGAAAAGATTCCTACCACGCCGGACGTCCTCCTGCGCAAACTTAGAAACGTACTTAACCCTCTCACCGGCGCCTCCATAGTCCGCATGCAGCTTTTAAGGGACTTCGACGTTAAGGACGGCGTCATCACTATAGACCTCGATCTTACCCGCGAGCACAAGTTCGCCTCCCATATCGCGGAGGAGATTCACGAAAAGCTCGACCACCTCTGGGATATCAAGGAAGTGGTTATCAACTTCGTAGGCGAATCTGAATAGCTATATCGTAACCGCGACCTCTATAAGTGCAATCAACAATAGAGTTAATCGCTAACGGGGTTGCGTCTTTAAGTTGCCATCAAAAAGAAAGATAGAAACGTATTGTCAGGTTATTTTTTCTACATTAAACCCTCAGGTCGTAGCAAGGCGTCTCTGGAAAGCGATTTAGACGTCCGGATTGAACAAAATGGTGTTCCGTACTACTTGACAAACCCGAAAAGTTGATTATAATCCTTTTCTGCAGGGCGAGAGAAGCGGTATTACGAAATTGAACGGTGGAAGGACCGTGTCCTTCCACTCATGTTCTTCTAAGTCTTGTGATAAAATCAAGAGATTAAAGAACACGCTCTTTGGAAAATTGGGAATGCAAGCGGAGATACAAGTTCAAGCTACTAAGAGTGCGCGGCGGATGCCTTGGTATCTGGCGGCGAAGAAGGACGTGGTAAGCTGCGATAAGCGCCGGAGAGGTGCAAACAACCTTTGACCCGGCGATTTCCGAATGGGACAACCCAGCGAGAGTTATGTCTCGTTATCCCGGCCACAACGTGACCGGGAAGCCAACCCGGAGAAGTGAAACATCTCAGTACCCGGAGGAAGAGAAAGCGAAGCGATTCCCCCAGTAGCGGCGAGCGAAAAGGGAACAGCCTAAACCGATTGAGGTGCCAAGTCTGCAAGCCTTGCCTCAACGGTGTCGTGGGATCTTACGACCTCGAGTTGCAGCTCCGAGGAAGGAGTTACAAAACGCACAGACTAGCTGAATTGTCCTGGAAAGGCAAACCATAGCAGGTGATAGTCCTGTAAGCGAAAGTTTATGCGTCTCCTAGTAAGACACCCGAGTACCACGGGACACGTGGAACCCTGTGGGAATTTGGGCGGCCCACCGCCTAAGGCTAAATACGTCCAGATGACCGATAGTGGACCAGTACTGTGAAGGAACGGTGAAAAGAACCCGGAGACGGGAGTGAAATAGAACCTGAAACCGTGCACTTACAATCAGTAGGAGCCTGATTCTTGTCGGGGCAACCCGCCAAGATAGGGTGACTGCGTGCCTTTTGCATAATGAGCCGGTAAGTAACTTTATGCGGCAAGGTTAAGTCCTTAAGGGACGGAGCCGAAGCGAAAGCGAGTCCAAATAGGGCGTTAAGTCGTATGTAGTTGACCCGAAGCCCGGTGATCTACCCATGGCCAGGATGAAGCGCAGGTAACACTGCGTGAAGGTCCGAACCGGTGGATGTTTCAAAATCCTCGGATGAGCTGTGGGTCGGAGCGAAAGACTAATCAAACCGGGGTATAGCTGGTTCTCCCCGAAATGTCTTGAGGGACAGCCTCAGGCGTTCAGTAACGGAGGTAGAGCGACTGATTGAATAAGGAGGGAGATATCCCTCCAAATTCAGCCAAACTCCGAATGCCGTTACTCCAGAGCCTGGGAGTGAGGCAGCGATGGATAAGCACCGTTGCCAAAAGGGAAACAACCCAGACTATCAGCTAAGGCCCCCAAGTATTGGCTAAGTGGCAAAGGAAGTGGAATTGCTTAAACAGCTGGGATGTTGGCTTAGAAGCAGCCATCATTTAAAAAGTGCGTAATAGCTTACCAGTCGAGTGGTTCCGCGCCGAAGATATAACGGGGCTAAGCCAATCGCCGAAGCTATAGGTGGCGCTCTTCGGAGCGTCGCGGTAGGGGAGCGTTCCGTAAGCGAGTGAAGGCGTACTGCGAAGTGCGCTCGACGTATCGGAAGTGATCATGCCGGCATTAGTAGCGACAAGACAGGCGAAAAACCTGTCCGCCGTAAGCCTAAGGTTTCCTGGGGAAGGTTAATCCTCCCAGGGTCAGTCGGTCCCTAAGGCGAGGCCGAAAGGCGTAGTCGATGGGAAACGGGTTAATATTCCCGTACCGGTTGTTAATCGTTATGAGCTACGGGGGGACGCGTGCAGTAGAGATGAGCCACCTGTTGGATGGTGGTCTAACTCCGGAGGATGGTCCGTAGGCAAATCCGCGGGCCCGAGTCCAAAGGAGGAATGGGAGGCCTTGTGCCGCAAACTCGTCTCGAAACCACGCCGAGAAAATCCTCTATGCCAGATTAATATCCGACCGTACCGCAAACCGACACAGGTAGGCGAGGAGAGTATCCTCAGGCGCTCGAGTGAGACTCCGTTAAGGAACTCGGCAAGTTGATCCCGTAACTTCGGAAGAAGGGATGCCTTCCCTGGCAAGTTAACTCGTTTGACAAGTTAGGGAGGGCCGCAGAGAATAGGCTTCACCGACTGTTTAACAAAAACACAGGGCTCTGCTAAGTCGCAAGACGACGTATAGGGCCTGACGCCTGCCCGGTGCCGGAAGGTTAAGGAAGGGGGTCACTCCCCGTAAGGGGACGCAGCTCCCGACCGAAGCCCCGGCAAACGGCGGCCGTAACTCTAACGGTCCTAAGGTAGCGAAATTCCTTGTCGGGTAAGTTCCGACCCGCACGAATGGCGTAACGAGTGAAGCGCCGTCTCGACGGAGTGCTCGGCGAACTTGTAGTGGCGGTGAAGATGCCGCCTACCCGCGATTGGACAAGAAGACCCCGTGAACCTTTACTGTAACTTGGCATTGGGTCTTGGCAATTCATGTGTAGCATAGGTGGGAGACTATGAAGCCCGGACGCTAGTCTGGGTGGAGTCACCGGTGGAATACCACCCTTGGGTTGTTGGGATTCTAATCCATGCCAACGAAGCTGGAGACAGTGCCAGGCGGGCAGTTTGACTGGGGCGGTTGCCTCCTAAAGTGTAACGGAGGCGTTCAAAGGTTTGCTCAGCACGGACGGTAACCGTGTGTGGAGTGTAAGGGCACAAGCAAGCTTGACTGTGAGGCTGACGAGCCAAGCAGAGCGGAAACGCGGACCTAGTGACCCGGTGGTTCCCTGTGGTAGGGCCATCGCTCATCGGATAAAAGGTACTCCGGGGATAACAGGCTGATACCGCCCGATAGTTCTTATAGACGGCGGTGTTTGGCACCTCGATGTCGGCTCAGCGCATCCTGGGGCCGGAGAAGGTCCCAAGGGTTGGTCTGTTCGCCCATTAAAGCGCTACGTGAGCTGGGTTCAGAACGTCGTGAGACAGTTCGGTCTCTATCCATCGTGGGCGGAGGAAACTTGCGAGGAGCTGTTCCTAGTATGAGAAGACCGGAATGGACGCACCTCTGGTGTACCGGTTGTCGCGCCAGCGGCACCGCCGGGTAGCCATGTGCGGATTGGATAACCGCTGAAAGCATCTAAGCGGGAAGCCAACCTCAAGATAAGGTTTCCCGAGGCGTAAGCCTCCTGAAGGTCGCTCGAAGACTACGAGTTTGATAGGTCACAGGTGTAAGTGTGGTAACACATTCAGCCGAGTGATACTAATTGACCGTGCGGCTTGAACTTCTCATGTTTGCATTCCCTCTTTAATTTGACCCCCGAGAGAAACTCTTCTCTCGGGGGAACTTTTTTTAACCCCCACAAAAACACAACGTGTTTTTGTGGGGACCCCGTCTTGACCTCGGGGCACCATCGAAAAAAGAAATTTAAGTCCTGCTGAAAGGCGGGACTTTTTTATTGACAAGCTTAAACACGTCTTTGTTCTCGTTGTATAAGGATAACATATACCTTAACCTAAAACGTAAAAGGCTTGACAAGCTGAATCATCGGACTATGCTTTTCTCATTCACAGGAGACAATCCTTAAAGGAGGATAAGATGAAAAAAACTTTTCACTACAGCATTTTTAATGCTATTTGCCATGCCCGCTATAGCGGGACAGATAATTGTATCAGATGAACATCCTGGAGAAATTACAAATTTACCAATATCAGATAATTATGAAGCTGCAAAAATAACCGTTGAGTTAGATACTACTTCAACTATATTAATTACTAGCGGTGGTTTTTGGAATGTTACTATGAGCAGTAATAGTATTAATATAGATAATAATCCTATTACAATTACTACTATGTATGAATTTTGTAATAGGTCTTATTTAACAACACTCCAAAAAGGTATACATACAATAAAATTGCTTGGTATAACAAGACCTGGTGATTATAAACTACTCAACATTTACCTCCAAGTCCTAATATTTACACCAGACGAAGTTCAAGCTGTTATGGAAACGCCTAACGCTAATGACCCTATTAAGCCGAAAAGTATTTTAGCTACCGGTGTTTCAGTCCATGTAGATGATTGTAACTCAGTTTACAACATTTCAGGACAGAAAGTGGACTGCCAAATCTCCAATGGTGAAGTAATGGTTAATTCTCTTTCAGAAGGAACCTACTTTGCCAAGGGTAATAACGGTGGTGTTACGAAGATTGTAAAGGTGAATTAAACCACTCTTAAAGGCGAGCGCATAACCTTCTTGATTTCTTACGTTTACAAAGTCAAAAAAACAACAACGATGTTAATGGTTTCTATTGATAATAGTGTAGTTTCAAACTATCTCAAAACTGACCAAGAAAGGAGGTCAAATGAAAGTAGAAATTTCCCATAAAGAAATATCCAATATTGGCAAGCCTGCTGGTTCAGAGTGGCAAATTAAAGCTACTTTTGTCAGCGAAGACTTAAAACAAAACAAACGAGGCCTCTGGAAAACAATCGTGTCTAAACTAAAAGAGCATCCCAAAAACGACTTTGTTCAATGTTTTCGAGAATTTTGGTTCACAGGATTAAAGAAGCTTTGTAGAAGCTTCGACATCCCTGAGAAATGCTACCAGCCTTCATCACATTCGACATGTACTCTCTGTTTATTAAACCCCAATGAGAAAACGTCTAAGGAAAATAAGATAGTTGCAGAATTGATAGTTAGAATTGATAATTTTCAGATTAAAAATAAAGCCAGGTTCCAGGAAGAATTGACAGAAACTTTTCTCAAGTCACTCAAAAGACCAGAAGCTACCCTTTTATAAATCGCATTCCATTTAGGCATAACTATATAAGAGACGTGCGGGCCGACTTAAAAGTCGGCCCCTACTTATTATGACGAATGCCCCGCCATCCGTCATTATGCGAGCGAGCAACCAGGGGTCGCATAGGCTGAACTCCGTTCAGCTGCCGACCGAAGCTCTGCAAGGTGAGCGGAGAGAGCCATCTCCTGACGCTAAGCTAAAAACGCACGTGTCAATCCCCCATGTTGTAAGATACTGCCAGGAGCATGCGTCCCCTGGACGGTACGCCACGGTCGTTTTCGCATCGGCGGAAGCAAAGCTTGCGCTCATGCGGCTTCGAGCCGCTCCCTCGCGATGACACCCCCACCCTACCCTCCCCCGTAACACCCGCGCCCGTCAAAGGGGGAGGTAATAATACCCCTCCCTCGACGGGAGGGGAGAAAGGGGAGGGTGACACCCTCACTTTCATTCTCCCCTATCAAGGGGGAGATATCGGTTTCTGGTCGCAAGCTCACAAAGACAATCGAACTGTCCCCCTTTTCCTTCCCCCCTTCTTCCCTTCATAAGGGGGGCAACTTTTACCCCACAAAATCGCTTCGCAATTTCGCGGGGACCCCGGGTTTTGTCCCATTTCTGACCATCTTTTGACCATCTTTTGACCA
>JAAYVC010000091.1 GCA_012517375.1 bacterium
AGGCTATCCAAGTCGCTAAGATATTTATCTGATGCAAAACCTTGGATCACAACAGCTGAATCCCGCATAATTGCCGGTGGCGTAGGATCACCCGGCGGTGAACTTGTGTATGTATATGCTGAATAAAATCCAGAAACCGCTGTTCCTGAATCTCTAGTCTCAGCTTTTGCAGAATCGTTTTCCAAATATCCAAGTGTCCCCGTATATGCTTTCCAGGAACTGTCTTCCTTCTCAAAGCTGTGATTCTTGATTAAATTCACTCTCTCAAGTGCAAATAACGCCATCGGCAGAAACACTATAATCATCAACTTCTTCATTGCATCCTCCGGGTTAAAACACTCGATTTTAGTCTTCTTTTTACGTGTTGTCAATTCTCAAAAAGCTCCATCCTGATGAACGGAAAGCGGCTTTCGGAGAACCCCATATCACCCCCAACCCTCCCCCTCGATGGGGGAGGGCAGGGGTGGGGGTGTATTACTGTCCCGCGTCTCATGAGAACCTGCTGAGCCTCACTTTATCATTACCATCTTCCTTGAGGCTTTGTAGTCTTCAGCAGCGAAGGGATTTTATGCAAGCGGCTTGTTTCCTACTGATTCTCGAAGATCAGTCCTCTCTCGTCGCCGTCGTTGGAATAACCGCGCTGTTCCCAGAAGCCGCGGTAGGCAGTATCGCTGGAAAGCTCTATCTTTGAGACCCATTTAATCCACTTGTAGCCCCACTTGCCTTCAGCCGCAAGCTGGAACGGAAATCCGCGTTCGCGCGGAATATTCAAGCCGTTCATCTTCGCGGCAAGAAGAAGACGCTTATTCATGACGTAGGAAAGCGGAAGCGAGGTTGAGTAGCCGTCCGGGGAGGCAAAGATTGCAACCCTGGCTTCGGGTCTAACTCCCGCTTCATTCAAAAGTTCGGGCAAAGGCACGCCCTCCCACAAAAGGGTAACGTCCCAGCCCTCGACGCATTTCATGGTTATCACCTTCTTTTCAAGCTGGCGGCTGAGGAGTTCATGATAAGTGTAGGTTCGCGGCGTATCCACAAGACCCGTTATCTCAAGGCGCCAGGTGGAGGTATCAATCTTTTGCGGTCCGCGAATCGAGTTCTCGCGGAAGTCGTTTACCGAGGAGAGCTTTATGCCATTGTAGGTTCTTATTTCCTCTCCGTTCATCGGGCCTCCTTTGTTTTGAGCGACTCTGCTGCACCCTGCCGCGAGTGCGAGCGAAATGGGGATTAGGATTGTCATTTTATTCATGCTATCTAATATAGAAAAGGGAAAGCGGATGTCAAGAAGCGCAGCTTCAATGGATGCCTTCTGAAATAATATCCTCGACCATTAGCCCCTCATCCATCAGGATAAGCTTATAGAATCTATTAGCGCAAAGGGGAGGTGTTGACCCGTAAACCCGATAAATTCGACTCGAGTTATTCCGAGTATCTTATTTGTTAGTCTGTCTTGCAGGGACAAGAGTTCTGCGAAGCAAGAAGGGGCCCAAAAGGTCGATAAACCATCCGAAGAATGACTCGACCCAGGGCACAATCCACAATAACCTGGGCACAAACGCGAGCTTTTTGGGTCTGTTAAGAAGCCCCCAGATCCTTTCTACAACCTTTTCAACGCTGACTGCAAGACCTTCTGCCGCCGGTATCGGAAGACTGGTAGGGTCGTTTTTCACGGTATTGAAGAGGTCGGTTGCTACTGCGCCCGGCTTGATGCAGCTTACGTGGACGTTGGTGCCGCGCATCTCGCGAAAGAGTACGGTCGAGAACGAATCCACGAAAGACTTTGAGGCGCTGTAAAGCATCGTGCCCTGCTGCGGGAAGCTGCCGGCGATTGATGACACATTAACGATGTGTCCGTAGTTGTAGGAACGCATCCTCTTCAAGACCATGAGCGTCATGTGAACGAGCGACTTTACGTTCAAGTCAATCATCCGCGATGCAACATCCCATGGCATGTCGGCGCCGTAGCCGTACCATGCGAATCCTGCGTTGTTGATGAGCACATCTATGTTTCCCCATGCGTTCCGGACTTCTTCGATTACCCGAAGCCTGTCGTCCTCGTTAATGAGATCTGCCTGGATGACTATTGCTTTTCCGCCCCGGGATTCGATATCGCGCGCTAAATCCTCCAGACGCTCCTTTCTGCGCGCAACAAGCACAACCCGGAGCCCTTCGCTTGCAAGCCTTCGCGCTGTAACTTCTCCTATTCCGCTTGATGCGCCCGTCACCAAGGCGACCTTATCCTTCCAGTAGGCCTGCCGCTTTTTCGAAACAGACGAGCAGCGAGGCAGGTAAGGCGAGAGCCTGAGCATGTAGCGTCTGATGATGGGTCTGAAAACGGGGATAAGAAAGCGTTTGAGACCGAGTTTGGCGCGCATCTCGCAAAGGTAGTCGTCGAAGGAATAGCGCTGGTATTTAAGAATTCGTTCGCTTTCTTCTGTATCCATCCAGTCCGTATAGAAAGGCTCCTTTCCGAACGCCTCGCACGGGAGCCTGCGGATTCCAACCGCGTCAAGAGTCCTTCCAACGTAATCGCAGTACTCCAGCCACGAATCCTTGCCTCCTCCAATGAGGAGGATTTTACCGGACGCTTCCTTGGATGAAACCGCATTCGCAAGCGCAAGGCCTGCATCGCGCGGGTCAAGAAATTCTATGCGCGTCTCAAGGGCAATATCGAACATGACAGGGTCTATGCCCATCGCAGAAAGAGAAGGCACTGCAGGAAACCTGAGAATGCTCCATTCAAGACCCGATTCTCTTATCATGTTTTCGCAAAGTATCTTGTGTCTCGAGTAATTGTCGGATGGTTCAACGCTTTCTGCTGCCCTTCTGGGCGGCGGACTTGCAAACTTTCGTCCGTAAACGGAAACTGAGGATGAAAAGACGAGTCTTGCAGGCTTGGGCATTGTCTTTATTGCCTCAATAATATTGTAGGTTCCCTGAACGTTCACCTGCTCGGAGAGCTCGGTATTGCGTTCGCTGTGGGGCGGGATAATGGCCGCAAGATGAACAACAACCTCCTGCCCTTCAAGAGCCTGGATAATATCCGCGCGGTTGCGTATATCGCCCCAGAACATGTCTATCTTATCCCCGAATTTCCTGGAATACTTAATGTTTGCTTTGGTTGGCAAATCAAAGCAGCTGACCTTATGACCCTGCTTAAGCAGCTCATTCAGCGTATTGCTTCCTATATTGCCGAATGCACCAGTCAATAGTACTTTCATCGAATTCCCCCTTTATAATTTAAGCTTGATTTCTTGCTTATTATTTGATTAGCTTTCATAATATTACTCATCACGAGATGATTATAGGTAAATTAAATTAATTGTCAAGTTAATTAACTATACATACGCTTTTTCTAAAATAAGTTATGCTTAGATGCAACTTAGATGAATATTACTTTAACAACTAATAAGTTAATGGAGTTAATGATTTTTCAATTCTGTCGATGCTTAAAAAACGTAGTGATGAGCAAATTATTGTGGTTAGGCTTTTCTGCAGCGAAGAATCAGGAAATGGGAGATTAGCCTGGTATCTGCAAGATGAGGGTACTTTCTTATTGCCTCATCAGATGCTGTAGGTTCGTGGACGCGTTCGATGCTGTACCCGGCGTCGAGGACGAGATTCATCCAGGAACTAAGGGTCCGATGATAGGAAAGAATGCGAAACTTCGGCAGCTTCGCCTTGAGGTCAGCAGGGGTCTCATTAAAGATCCATTCCTCGATTATTGGTTGACCCTCTTTGAAGTAGTCCGTAACCGCTAACCCTATGTGTCCCCCTTCGTCGTCGTCTATCCATCTGCGTGCTGAGGAATTAAAACAAGGATGACAGATTGAGAATTGAAGAAACCCTCCTGGTCTCAAAACCCTGTACGACTCTTTTATTGCCTTTTCGTGATCGACCATATCCATAAAACTCATGAACGCTGTGCAGAAATCGAAAGAATAATCCGGAAATGGAAGCTCTGTCCCGTCTGCAACCGAATAGACTATACCTAAAGGATCTTCCCTTTCCTTTTCCAGAGCATAGCGGATAAAAGTAGGCGCGATATCGACCGCCGTCATCTTTGCGCCTCTTGACGCTACCTGTCTGGTGTTCGATCCCTCTCCGCAGCCGATATCGAGACCGGATAACCCCTTCACGTCCGGAAGCATAGACATGAAAGCTGGCGTATTGAATTGGTCGCGGTATATATCGCAGCCCATTCGCGCAAGAAGTGTCCAGTTTTCTGCGTTTGCTTCCCACATCTCTCCCATTTGTCTTTCATCCATTATTTCTCCTTTCATTTTACGGGAACCTTAAGACGCCCAACCCCAAAAGATTGTTTACAGTAAGCAATCACGCCGATATTTTTAGACTAATCAACAAAACAGAACATGCTCCCGACTTCATCGGCAGGAGAGTTGTTCGACAATTCTATAAAAATTCCTTGCGAAAGGCATTCCTAACTCGCCTGAACGTTCGGGATGAAACTGCGCCCCCCAGAGCGGTCGCTTTTTGTGCCTAATTGCCTCCACCTCGCAGGAGGGGGAGGAGGCGAGGACGTCAAAGTGTTCGAGGAGCACGGGGTTTCGGACAACGTGCTCGTAGTGCGACTCGAACCCGTAGAACGTCTCCCCCATCCCGTCGAGGAACTCGTCTTGTTTAAGGACACACATCTTTTCTATCGTCTGGATGATGGGTTTTGAGATTATAGACGCACCCCACGCGAGCGCCAGCGTCTGATGGCCCCAGCAGATGCCAAGGAGCGGTTTTGCGGTTTCACGATACAGACGCAGGAGGGCTTCGGGAACCGGGTTCTTGAGTATCTCCCATTCCGAGCCGGTAACGACTATTGCGTCCTGCTCGACGATGGTTGATTCGAGCGCGGCGATGTAGACGTTCGTGACCGCGAAGTGCGGCTCAAGCCAGTGGATGTAGGGCGCGAGCTTCTCTCGAGACGGTTCGGGGTGTGTTTCTATTAAAAGAACGGAGGGCTTAGAGGAAGTCATGAAGGAAGTTTACGGATAAAGTATTCTTTATCAAGTTACTTGACACTATTAACATAAGAAATATACTAGTTTACTTAATGTAAGGAGGATAGTGTGAAGAAAACATTATACATATCTTTAATGCTTGTCGCTTTTGTCTCATCGGCATCTAATGCTGATTCTATTGATGAGTACACAACTATAACCCTGCATGACCCGGAAATCCTTGATTTCAAAGCGGACAGCATCGAAATCAATCCAAGCACTAGATGCGTAAATCTCTCAGGCAATGTATCTGTTCTGGCAAAAAGCTTTACTATTTATTCAAATGAACTGACTTTCACGATTGGTGATGACTCAATATCTTTCAGTGGAACCATATACATTCCCGATATTTTTGCAACCCGTATAAATGTTCCGGTCGAATGGAGTGCGGATTCTTCGATCTTCACCGCTAAAGTCAGGGACTTATCGCTGAACGGCAATGTAGAAATCTGCATCGGAAAATTGAAAGCTACAACCCAGAAGGCAAAAATAGTATTAGCGCAATAATTTGACCTGTAATCCTGAAAGAATTCTTTATGTATAGTAGAGGTTGACTTTAAATTCGGTCAGAAGAATAAGCGTAAGAACGGGCTGACCGTCCGCTCTTCGAGCGCTTTTGATCAGCCCCTACATTGATTGGGGTATTATTTTACAATTTGTTCGCTACCGCTTCGCCCATCTCGAGGGTTGTTGCTTTGCCGCCCATGTCGTAGGTGCGAACCTTGCCTTCGGCGATGACGGCGGCGATTGCCTTTTCGAGCGCCGTTGCCTTGTCCTTCTCTCCCAGCCAGTCGAGCATGAGCTTGATGGTGAGGATCATGGCAAGCGGATTGACCTTGTACTGACCCGCGTACTTGGGCGCCGAGCCGTGCGTGGGCTCGAACACTGCATATTTGTCGCCGATATTGGCGGACGCTGCAAAGCCGAGCCCGCCCACGAGTTGGCCGCACAGGTCTGAAATGATGTCGCCGAACATGTTGGATGAGACGAGCACATCGTAATCAAGCGGATTCTTTAGTAGCCACATGCACATGGCGTCGATGTTGGCCTCCCAGAGGGGGAAGTCCGGGTATTCCTTCGCCATCTTGCGCGCCTCGCGCACCATGAGACCTGATGTCTCGCGGACGACGTTGGGTTTTTCAACGACGGTAAGAGAACGGCGGCCAAACTTCTTCGCGAACTCGAAGCCTGAGCGAAGGATACGCTGGCAGCCTTTGCGGGTGAAGAGACGGAGGGAGAGTGCCATGTCTTCGTTGGAGGTGTCCTTAAACTTCTTGGCAGCCGGGTGCGAATCGACTGCGGCACGCACGTTATCGGGCACCGGATGCCACTCAATTCCGGCGTAGAGGCATTCGGTGTTCTCGCGGAAGACCACCAGGTCGATCCCTTCCTTATAGTTGAGGGGGTTGCCCGGATATGCCTTGCAGGGTCGCATATTCGTGTGCAAATCGAAAAGCTGGCGCAGACCGACTATCGGAGAACGGTAAACTAACCCTTTTCCCTTAAGCGAGGTATCAAGCTCATCGTCTGCCTCCTGCTTGGGCTTGGATGTTATTGCACCGAACAGACAGCAGTCGGTTGATTTGAGAAGGTCTATAGTGCGCTGAGGCAGGGGATTGCCCTCCTTGCGCCAGAACTCCCAGCCTATGTCGCCGTATATATATTCTGCGTCGAGTCCGATTTTCTTTAATACAATCATCCCGGCTTCGGTGACATCATTGCCGACGCCGTCGCCCGGGAGCACCGCGATTTTGTATTTAGCCATCGAATCTCCTAGGTTGTATTTCCTTGGTTTTTATAAAAATGGATTAAACCTTTTAACTTGCCCTTTACCTTATTATTCGCATGTATTATAGTGAAACGATGGTAAGAGTCAATCCAGGAAATTTAATCTACCGCTTACAATACCGTAAACTGCTCCAACTGCCGAAAACTCAACGTACTTGTCAAATCCTTGATAATAGAACTCTGTTCTCTGATCATGCGGCATGTATTTCTTAAGTTTTCAGATATAGCAAGTTCCTCAAGAACCCTGGAATCAGCAGCATTCAAAGATACTCTTGCCGATGATATTGAATGTTTGATGGAATCGATGACGGCTCCAATGTGCTTCGATTCACCGGTGAAAGGCGCAGGGTGTGCCGATAAAGCGGTTCTGACTGCGGCGCATACGGTGTGCCCTAGAACCAAAAGAAGAGAGCAGCCAGTGAGCTTCACTGCGAGTTAAATAGAACCGTAGATAACGAAAGCGCGCAAATCGTTGCCAAGCTTTTCTCTTATCTCCCCGCAAAGAGTGAATGCCATGCCGACCCTTTACTCGTAACTGGCTCTTTTCATCTTCTGAATATTTTCTTCGGCATCTTGTATACGCCTTCCTTCTCCCATTTGATGCCCAGTTCGTCCATCCAGTCGAGGATGTTCTGCCATAGTCCGAAAGCTGTTACATACCTTACCTCGACGGGCGCTGAGGTTTCGCCGTGTATTATCTCAATAAGTTCTGCGTAATCCTTCGGGAGATTTTCTAGCTTCTTGGATTCTTCCCAGGCGTTGCGCATGCTTGGGTAAAAGTGACGGTTCATAAAACTCATGAGTTTTACGACCATCACAGAAAAATTGAAAAGATGAGTGCATACATCCGAGCGCACGCCCTTCTCCCAGGCGTTCATTAGAGAGCCTATCTCCTCCTGGATAGGAAATACTGACAAACCTGCAGCTTTTCTGAATTCCTCTTCCTTGTTGAGAGATTGCCATGCCGCCATCTGAATATGGCCCACGCAGTCATCACCCTGTTTAACGTATACGGGAAGCATGCGGTGCCACTGGTCGGCGCTGAAAGGCCAGTCCTGGTCTATCTTAGCCGCATCCTTCAAAGCCTTCATGAACGGTATGTAGTATATCTCGCAGTAAATGCCCTCGCGCATGAACCCGCACGCAGTCTCATCGTAATCGTCGGTCATTATAGCCATCATCTCGAGATCTGAATAAGGTCCATCCTCTTCCTTCGCCGTTGACGCAAATATTACGAACGCCCTCAGATCGTCTCCAAGCGATTTCTTTAATTCGTCTCTAATCTGACCGGCCATTAGCAGCCGGTCCTCGTGCGTCGCCCGTCTCAGCATTCCCCAAGCTGGTTGAATTCGTTCCAGCCCTCCAGAATCTCTTTTATAAGAAACCTTAATTCGCTTTTGAGGGATTCGTAGTATGCTTTAGCGGATTCAGGAGTAAGCGGCTTTGCAGGTTCGTCAGAGTATTTTATTGAAGAGCGGGGCGAAGGCCACGATTTGACTCCATCGCGATATCTGAATGCCCTCGAACCATCCCAGACCTCCGGTACGATTCGAGGATTCGCCATGTATACGAGCGCAAGCTCGTCGGCTCCTCCGTGCCCGGCTGCGGAACCGAACCGCTCGTCGGACAGTTCCTTGCCAAACGTCCACCAGTCAAGATATGCGGCCTTCATTCCGTTTTCCTTCCACACTTCCGGGAGAACCTCAGACAACGTCTGCGTGTTTCCGCCGTGCCCGTTGAAGATGATGACCGATTCCACCCCTGATAATGCAAGAGAGGACAGAAGCTCGAATATGACATCCTTGTAGGTCTCCTGCGATACCCACATACCGCCGGGGTACCCGGAAAGGGAGGAGACAAGACCGTAGGGAAGAGTGGGCAAAAGAATGGCTTCGAACTCTGCTGCAAGGTCTGTCGCAAGCTTCTCCGGAGCGATAACGTCCGTGCCGAGAGGACCCTGGTCGTGCGCCTCTATGGTTCCTACAGGCCAGAAGCAAAGACGCGGTTCGAGTTTTGCATACTCATGAGTCGAAATCTCAAGAAGCTTCATAACGGTATCTCCTTTTGTCCCTTTTCGCTTCTTATCTCAAGGGCTTTAATGTTGTCGCCTATGCGTTCAAGACGCTTGGCTACTTCATCGTACTTCCCCCTTGCGTTCGTAATGTGTTTTCCAACAATCTCCCAGTCCGATTGAGCGGCCTCGAACTCCCTGGCGATACGGTTGAGGCTATCAAGGATTTGCTGAGCTTCCTTCTCTATGGCAAGACCCCTAAGTCCAAGAAGAATCGTTTCAAGAAACTGGTAGAACGTAGATGGAGAAACGGGAAATACCCTTGAGCGCCGAAGCGATGTCATGAGATTATCCATTCCGGAGAGTTTAGAGTATATCTTTTCCGATGGTATGTACATGAGGGCGAAGTTGGTCGTGTTCTCATTGGGATTGATGTAGCGTTTGACCTCTGTAACGCGCGGTTTTAGTATCTGGATGAAACGCTTCTCAAAAGCCTCTTCATCTACCCCTTCAGCCGACATCCTCTGGAACTCCTCAAGAGGAAACTTCGCATCTATTGGGATTATCCTGTCTTCGGTTTTAATAACGGCGTCGACTTTTGTTCCGTCCCTGAATGAGTACTGGAACTCGTAATGAGCCTCAGGGAGAACATCCTTGATAAGATCGTTTAAGAGAATCTCACCGAACCCGCCTCTTACCTTCGGTGAAAGCAAGAGCTCCTGGAAGGTGGATATCGATTTTCCAATGTCCTGCATGCCTTTTGCCGCCTCCTGCATAGCACCGAGGTCCTTTCTGATGTCGCCGAATAGGTTTGTAGTGGATTCAAGTCTTTTGTTTATCTCGTGGAGAGTGTCGAGCTGCGCCGGGTTTGAGGCGAGCGTTTCGAGCTTGATTAACTTTTCCTTTATTGCTTCCTGTTCAGTCTTTTGTTCCTGCCTTCTCGCCTCCTCCTCCATGCGGCTCTTCTTTTGCGCCGAAAGTATGCCGAGAAGGACTATAAGAAGAGCGACCGCAAGCGCACCCAGGGCCCCCAATACGGCGTAGATGCCAATCATATGCTCCTCCTCAAGGAATGCGTTGCTTGGTTCCATACTCGCATAAACTGCTCCTCCAAAAATGCTCTTATGAAAGGCAGGCCTTCCATAACGTCTATATACGGGTTAATGATACGGGCTTTACGGGAAAAAGCAAACGCCTTCCTTGCCATGTAGACAGGGCATCCCTTGAGATGGAGCTTCGGTTTTACGCCCTTTGCATGCGTGCAGTCGCCGACGAATATGAGATTATCAATGACATCATGCGGAATCTCGCCGTCGTATTCACCGACAACGATGCCGAGCTTACGAGGTCGTTCCTGCGAAGGGTCTTGTCCAAGAAGCCGGAAGAGGGCCTTTGCGGCAGTATTTACCTTTTCTTTGTTGCGCCAGGCGCGGTAGTGATTTATATAATGTATGGCCTCGGCAACAAAACCAACGCACCCGCCCCTGCATCTTTTTCCGTTGTAGAGCCTTCCCTCTAAATATTTCATATAGGGATTGAGTTCTGATATAGGCTTTTCATAGTAATAGCCTAAGGGCGCGGGTTTCGCGTTATCCGGGTTGATTATCTCTATGTCCCTGAGCGAGACCGGACCCAACCCTCTCTTCGAGGCAAGAACGAGATGCTCTATCTTGCAGGGTTCGAACCCAAGAAGCCATGCTCCAACGGAGTCTGCGGCGACCGCATTTCTTGAGGCTATGGCAAGCCCTAGATTTCGGGGATCTGGACATCCGACTCCATTGACGCCGACGGTAATCGCGTCTACAAGAACAAGATCAGGCGGAAAAGCTCTCAGCGCATCAGCTATTTTATTCCCCAGGTCGTAGTGATGGCTTTTAAGCCGAATTGAACGCTTTATCAAGCCTATGAGGAGTTTGGATGCTCCTGTTATATCCGTTTGCGAATGAACCTTTAACTTTGGAACAAAAACCCTGAGACCGTTACCGGTCAAGATTTTGGGTAACGGCAGAAAAGGATGGACCCTGTGGTCAGGAACTTTAAGAAAGCCGTCATGAACCGCCTCTGAAAGATTGAGAAACCTCGTATTTTCTTCTTTGCAGAGTTTATTGTAGCCCGACTTGCGGTAAACGTAACGCAGAGGAACCATGAGACCGCAGTCTTCGAATATTATCCGTTCCTTTACCCCCCTCTCCCTTAGTGCGCAGAGCACCCCGCGCATGAACGCAGGGTGAGTATAGGCATGCTCACCATAACGCGTAGCATGCACGAGATTGGGCTTGATGAAACCTTTTTGCCTTGGTTCTAGCGCGAGTATCTGCATTGCCGACGCGGCGAATTCGCTGATAAGCGCTTGATCGTATCCCGGGATTTTCTTGATTATTACTTTTTCCATATTAATTATTGATTCTCCTGGCTGACAGCGAATCTTGTCCAGTAACCAAGAACCCTTACAATGTCCTTGAGCTTTTCCAGGAATGGATTCGAAGGAATGAAGTCTATCGTTTGTAAAGCACGCTCCAAGTACTCTCTCGATAACTTCTGGTTGTAGCCTAGTGCGTCGTAGCGCCTGTACAAATCAAGAATTTCATGGGCGCTCTCTGTTGTACCAAGTGAAAGCAAATGGAGTAGACGCTTTCTGTCCTCTGAGGAAGCCGAATTCATTGTATGAATGAGCTGAGCGGTCAATTTCCCTTTTTTTATATCCGTAAAACGGGACTTAAGGCTTACGGTAGACGAAGCCAGCAGATCCTTCGCGTCGTCATATATCTGGAAAGCTATCCCGAGATTCTTGCCGAACTCCCGCATTGCTTTTACGTTTTCTTGTGATGCATTTGCAAGTATTGCTCCGGCTTCGGTTGCGGCTTCAAGCAAGGCGCCCGTTTTCATTCGAATGAGCTCTATGTAATCTTCAAGACTTTTGCTCTCGATTTCTTCCGGAGAGAAATTTATATCCCGAACCTCTCCTTCAGATGCCTCAAGTCCTGAACGGCATCCGACTTTTATGAGTTTAATAACCCTCGCCTTGTCTACACCGGCGTTCGCCTCGTAAGAAGACATCATCTCGAAACCTTTTATGAGAAGGGCATCCCCTGCCGTTATCGCGTGGCCTATCCCGTATCTGCGGTGAAGGGTCTCGGCGCCCCTGCGCCATTCTCCGCCGTCTATTATATCGTCGTGAACGAGCGAAGCGGTATGACTTACCTCATAAGCCATGGCAACCGGGAGAAGATCGTTAAGCTCGGCGCCGAGGGCCTGACCTGCGAGAAGAACAAGAACGGCCCTGAGTCTTTTGCCGCCATGAAGAAGAACCTCATTTGCCATTCTGTGAAGCTCGGAATCTTCTTTGAAGAGTTCCTTTAGCCCCTTGTCGATGAGCTCCTTTTCTTCACGGATTATAGAGTCAAGTTCTTCGGCAATAAGACCAAACGAAGCCTCTTCCACAAGCTCATAGGACTTGCGGTGTCCCTCTGTCGACGAAAGAAGTATTCCCAACCCTTCCCTTATGGTTGAATCGCTCCTGCCTCTATCAAGAATCCGTTTGACAAGGTTTTCATCCGTCAAGAAAGGCTTAAGACGCAGATCCCAGCGGCGTTCCCGCTCATTAAAGTAATCATGCACCCTCTCTTCGTACCCGGAAAGAGTTCCAACTTCACCTGAGAAGTACCCTTTTATGGCCTCGGATGCTAATACGGCTGATTTACGGGCCTGATATATTCCTCCGCCGTGTAATATTGAGCCAACACCTGCCGCATCGCCGACAACAAGAAATCCATCTCCATACAGAGGTCTGCGGAGCCTCATCGGCATCTTTCCTCCATCCTGCCTGATTACAGATAACCCAGAAAGCCCTAAGCGCTCAAGATTTTCCTTGAGGAAAGCCTCCAACTCATTCTTAAGGGAGATACGTTTGGCGCGGATGATATCTATCGTCGTCCCCACCCCTGCCACAAGCACATCCTTCTTCGGAAAAAGCCAGAAATATCCTTCGGGTACACGGTGAGGGAGAAAGTGAAATTCTATTGAATTTTTGAAAGCCCTATCCAATTTCTCCTGTCCGGCATCAAGCCAGAACTGACAGGTTATTCCCATACCTTTGTTAGACAAGGGAGTAAGATCCAATCTCGATTCAAGATGCGATGCGTTCGCGCCTGCGGCGTGAATAAGAATGGGCGTCTCTACACCTGTATTACCTAATGGCGTATCGACTACAACGTTCCATGCCCCTTTATTTCTCAGGATGCTTACGATGCCCGCTTTCTCGATGAACTGAGCGTTCGAAGCCCTGGATTGAAGCCAGCTGTCGTATGCGGAGCGTTTTACGGTAATTCCAGATTGTTCAGAATGAATTGTGCTGATTGAAAGAAAAGAGCCGTTCGGACCGAATATCCTGGCTTCCCGGACTTCGCGTTCGATTATCAGGGGTGGAGGAGTACCGAACTCAAGCAGCTCGCCCGTCTGGATGGCTCCGCCGCAAGGCTTCTCTCTATCCAGGGAAAGCTTTTCCAAAACAACAACACGCAGCCCCGATTCAGAGAGATTGTATGCCGCCTCCGCGCCCGCCGGCCCTGCACCAATAATTACTACATCAGCTCGAATCACCGACCGAAGCCGATATTAATCGCGGCGACGCCCAGAGAAAGAAGGAGCCAAGGAACAATGACAAGCGTAAGGCCTTTCCAGCGCTGGCTTTCGGTGACTATGGCGAAACCGAATCCCATAAGCAATACCCGCCATAAGGCAAAGAAATCAATCTGTGATGCGAATCGGAAAAGGAAGGTGCCTCTTTCAAGAAAAGGAAGAAGACCAAGTGAAGTCATGATGTCTACCCTCTGAAGGATAATACTGAGCGCCGAGATAAACAGTAATCCGAGTGCCGTTACAAGCCCGGTGTATGCAACTACCGAGATGGATTTCTTAAAGCTGCTTTTTCCGCCAAAAAGGGAAAACAATACCCAGAACACAAGAGCCGATAGAAAAGTTATTATTGTCTGAAGAAGCATTACAGAAACAGCCGTACCTATTATGGCTATAGGAGAATTCATCCTCTCAACAATCATTTGCATTTGTTCTTCCTGCATTTCGACGCCCTGAGGAAGGTTCTGCCTTATAGTATCAAGAAATACGTCCGGAGGTATTATAAGCCTGGGCAGCACGGATGCAGCTGCCGCGACAACGAGGAGTATCAAGAACGGCAGCCACCAGCGTGATTTTTCTTTTATGTCTTCAAAGCATCGTGAAGGCGATACGAAAACTGAAATAAGACGTTTTCCTTCGTTCATGAATCCTCCTTTTCGAATCCGAGTTCCTTCTTCAATCTCGAGAGATAACTTGGCTGAATTCCGAGCATCTCTGCGGCTTTTTTATGATTGCCGCGGGTCTCTTTAAGTATATGCGTTAAATATTCCTTCTTGAAGTGCAGAACCGCATCCAGCCAGGGCTTTGGCTCTGCGAAAAGATCCACCCTTTCCGACTGAGGTCCTTTGCCGATTACGATGTCGCCCTTGCTTATATGCGTACTCCTGGAGAGGACGAAAGCACGCTCAATTACGTTTCTAAGCTCTCTGACGTTGCCGGGCCAGTCGTACTCCTCAAGTAATTCCAGGGCTTCCTTATCTAGCTTGTCTATTCCCTTCGTTGTCTCGGCATTGAAAAGCCTGATGAAATGCTCAGCCAGAAGCTTAATATCGCTTTTGCGTTCCCTGAGATGCGGAAGCTCGACCGGAAAAACATTTATTCTGTAATAAAGATCCTCCCGGAATTTTTTTTCCCTGATAAGGTTGGGAATATTCTGGTTTGTGGCCGTAATGACTCGAACATCGACCGAGATAGTCTCCTTTCCGCCGAGACGTTCAAACTCCTTCTGTTCGAAAAACCTCAGAAGTTTGACCTGCGTCTCAAGACCCAAATCTCCTATCTCATCGAGAAATAATGAACCCTTGTGCGCCTGTTCGAACTTGCCTTCCTTGCGAACGGACGCTCCGGTAAAAGCACCCTTTTCGTAGCCGAACAACTCGCTTTCAATGAGAGTGGTTGGAATTGCCGCGCAGTTCACTACAACGAACGGTCCCTCACTGCGGGGACTGTTGAGGTGTATGAATCGCGCAAGAAGCTCTTTGCCTGTTCCGCTTTCTCCGGTAATGATTACGGTCGTATTCGAAGCGGCTACGCGTTTAGAGAGATCAAGAGCTTCGAGAAGTTTAGGGTCGCGACCTATTATCCTGTATCTTAACTCCTGCGCTTCTTCTATAACGCGTTTCGAAGCCTGAAGCTCCATGTAGTTCTGAGCATTCCGCAGCACCTGGGCGGCCTGGCCTGCGAGAAGTTCTAAAAGCGTCACGTCTTCATCGGTAAAATCAGCTCTCGATTCCTTGTTAAGAACCTCGATAACGCCGACCGTTTTGTCCTCAAGCCTCAAAGGAACGCCAAGTATTGAACGGGTCTGGAAAGAAGTGGCTTCGTCAGTACCCGAGTACCACCGGCCATCCTTTTTAACATCATTCACCACAAGGGGCTCGCCTTTAAGAAAAACGTAACCCGCAATGCTTTCCTCACCCAGGGGAACGTAAAGCGAAACAAGGGATTCCTTAGCCTCGCCCGTCGCTATCGCAAAACGCAGCTTGTTTACCTTTTCGTCTAAAAGAAGCAGCGATGAAGCCTCGGACTGAGTCAGGGATTTTGCGGATTCCAGAATAATCTCAAGCAGACGGTCAAACTCAATTGTCGAAAGAAGCTTACCGGTAACATCAACGAGACGTCTGAGCTCCTCAAGACCTATTGCCGCTGCCTTTGACGTTTCCTTAGAGCCTTTTTTCGACATAGAAATCCTTTCTTGCTTCCGATACTATATCCTCCACCCACTCCTCCTGTTTCTGGGAAGCAAGAAAATTCCTTATCATGGACTGCACCTCTTCGAACGAAAGCGTACGCTCGTTCTTCTTATCCTTTGCGTATACGAGGTAGACGCCTATGTCGGAGACGAACGGCCCGCTGATTTGTCCGGAGTCTATGGAGGCAACAACGCTGTCGAAAGGCGGTTGCAGCACTGAAAGCGGGATTCTTCCTATAAACCCGCCGTTCTTTATGGTAGTCGAATCCTCGGAGTAGCGCCCTACGGCCTCCTCGAACGTAAGTTTACCGGAGACGATTTCCGATCTTATTTCATCAGCTTTCGATATGACCCTTAATGTATCGCTTCTTAATACACGGGCCTTAAAAAGCATGTGTCTTGCATATACCTTGTTGCCCGAACGCTTTTCTACAATGAAAAGATGATACCCCTGACGCGACTGAGCAGGGGTAATCCTGTCCACAGGAATACTGAATAAAACCGTATCTATCTCAGGGTATAAATCCCCCCGTTTCACCCAGCCCAGCAAGCCTCCGTTAGCACTTGTTGCCGGATCCTCTGAAAAGGAGGCGGCGACTACGTCAAATTCACCGCCCCTGGAGAGGATGTCGTAGACTTCATTTATTTTCCTTGTTACTCTTGCCTGTTCGGACTGGGAAGGCGTTATGCCCATTGCGATATAGGAAAGATCAATATAACCGGGAACCTTAGCCAGAGAGTCTTTGTGGAGATCGTAAAACTCCTTTATCTCGTTCGGAGATACATAAGGCTCGGTTTTTCCCTGAAGCATTAGCATCTGCTGAATAGTCGCCTCAAATCTCGCCTGATTCATTAGAACTGACCGGAGTCTGTCGCGGGTCAGCCCCATTTTTTCAATTTCTTTTGCCTCCTCGGGCAGAGTATCCAGCTGGGAAAAAAACTTTTCAATTTGGGCGTCTACCCTTTCTGCAATTGCATCGCGATCGACCTGAATCGTAGTATCCTGAGCGGCCTTTTTGAAGACTAATTTCTGGGCAATGAGACGATCAAGAAGCACCGTTTTCAATGAATCCTTGAGGGAATCAGGAACCTGGCCCTCAAGCTGGGCCAGGTTCAACATCATCACTACATCGCTTTCAAGTATGGGATCCTTGTCAACGATTGCTACCACGCGATCTGCAGTGCTAGCAAGAAGCCAGAAGGCCAGAAAAAAAACCACAAATCTCCTAGTAAAGGATATTGTCCATGCGGATCTCAATATCCTTCTGCGCGGCAGTTTTCAAGGAATCAAGCTTGCGGGCAATGATCTGCTGTGAACGCTCATATAGAATCATGGTGTTCAGATAACCGGCAACATCGCTGAAGACCACGCTCTTCCTTGTCTTTTGCTTATCTTCAAGCTTGAATATCATTGTTAATCCAGCTGGATCGGCGCTGAGCGGTTCGGTGAACTGGCCAGGCTTCAATGCGAATATCGCGTCCTCCATCTGGAGCGTAAAGAAGCCTGAACCCCTGGGGATGAAATTAGAGGGCTGACCTTTAAGGGAATCCAGCGTGTACTGTTCGGCAAGTTTTCTGAAATCAGCGCCCTGCTTCAGCTGCTGATAGATATTCTGGGCGCTGATGGGATCGGCAACAATGATTTGCGATATTTTTACCTCGTAGGTAAACTCGTCTTTGTGGGCATTGAAGTAATTCTCGAGTTCGGACTGGGAAATTGTAATCTTTTTTGCCTCATCCTCAAGCCATGCCTGTGAAAGAAGCCTTTTCCGGCTCATATCATATGCAAACTCGAGCTGATCAAGCGCCATCTTGATGGTATCTTTTTTATCGAGTCCTGTCTTCTTAGCCTGCTGGTAGACAACCTCTTGTTCGACCCAGAGGTTGATTACTTCCATAGGATCGACCTGCGCCTGCTGTGCACGAGGCACGTAAAGTGCAAGAAGACTCTTGTACTCATCAAGGGTAAGCTTGGATGAACCGACCCTTGCAACTACTTTTGAACCCGCTTCGTTATTTTTTGAACCGGATCCTGAGAATATATTCTCCACAAAAGGCGGGTTCCATACAAGAAGTACACCTACGGCTACGACTATAACCGCGCCCACAATTATCCACGGAAGCCATTTCTTTTTCATAAAGGTTTATCTCCTAGATTATTTAAAAACCGGCACTTATCCTTGCACGCGGTTTTTCTGAGACTTAGGTTCCTCTTTTATCTTTCCTATGCTCATAAGAAGTTTTTTGTCCTGGGTAACCGTTATCTTACCCCTAAGCTCATTAAGAAATTCAGTCTTGCGTTCGGATTCCTTCTCGCCTCGCAACTTTCTTTCAAGACGCTGTTTTTCTTCTTCATACTTGCGGACTGAGGAAGGCTGAATATCAAGCACCTTAACGATTCCGAATCCGTTGTAAACCTCAAAAGGTCTCGAATACTGTCCCTTAGGAATCTTGAAAGCCTGCTCCGTGAAGGGTCTGAATGAAACATCGTTAGCTGCTCGGAAACCTATTGCACCGCCTCTTGAAGCCGACTGATGATCCGAGTACTTTGCTGCGACTTCATCGAATGTTTTACCTTGGCTGAGAAAAGCATACGCTTGCTGGATATCGCTGTAAGAAGACGTCCGGATTATCGATATGTTGCGTCTTTCAGGAACCTGGAATTCGTCCGGATGAGAATCGTAATAGGCTTTAGTCTCTTCTTCTGTTACACTTACTTTGTTTGTTACTTCCTCTTTGTAAAGACGCTCAATCATCTTAGAGTCAACGAAACCAGACACAGCCTCGCTGACGCTTTTTTCCTTATCCAAATGTCTTCTTTCTGCAGCATGGATAAGAGCGGGAAATTGAGCTCTTCGTTCGGCAATACGCTGGATATATTCCTGAGGAACGCCTTCGGGGAACTGGGAATAAAGGCCAAGCATCGAACCAATGCTATCTATTACTTTGCCGTCAACCTTAATAGTCCAAATATTGAGTTCCTTGTCGGTAAGCGAATCCTGAGGTTTGCTTAAGAGAGCAAGTCCTGTACTGTTATACTCTATGTTGGATTCCTTAAGCAACCTTTCAAGGCTCTCCTGGCTCAACTTGGACTGCTTAAGCATCTCCACCCGCTGTTTAATAAGCGGTTCCTGCTCCTTGGTTAAGGGTTCGGGATTCTCCTTCTTTGTTCTTTTAACCAGATAAAATATGTCGTAACCGCCAATCTGGCTCTTGATGGGTTTCGTGGCCTGACCATCCTTCAGCTTTGCCAGCTGATCGAAGGGGTCTCTTGCAAAGAAATTCGAGAGCGGAATGGTGCCTATGTTTCCGCCGTTTCGAGACGATGGGTCGGATGAATATCTTGCAGCAAGAGTGTCAAAGGGTACACCCTTGGCTAAATCCGATAAAACCATGCTGGCTAAGGTATCCGAATCCGTATGTATCACCCTGAGTTCAAGAAGCTCCTGATCTGCGTCGTAGAATTTCTTGATTTCCATCCTGGAAGCTTTGGATTTATCAACTACCTCTCTGGTGTAAAGGGCATTGATCATCGCTTCTTTTTTGACGTCTTCAATGACAGCTTTTATTGAAGAATCTTCGGCGAAACCTCGGCTTCTTGCCTCCGATATCATTAGCTTGTCATCAACCATCTTATCTAGAATGCGTTGCTTAGCCTCAAGTTCGGCCTCTTCTGTTGGGTATAGTTTGGGGACGTAGACGGCCAAAAAATCCTTGACTCTTATCGTCTCTTCTCCCACGCGTGCAAGTACGCGTTCATCCTCTTTGCCGCAGGCAACCAGCGCGGCAAGGATTAAAAGAATAAGAAATGCAGTTTTTTTCATGCAGAAGTATAACCTTACCGACCTCATTGTCAAGCCGGAATTAACTAAAAAGACAACTTTTCAAATGATATTGAAGATTCAACACTGCAAAGAACTTGACATCTCTTGGAAGTCGTGTATTGTATGGTT
The DNA here is from genome assembly GCA_012517375.1 of bacterium. Lineage (NCBI taxonomy): Bacteria > bacterium. The sequence continues at coordinate 19,588 of JAAYVC010000091.1, forward strand.
GCGGAAGAGACCTTTCAATGAAAGCGAGGTCTTATGCTCGATAAACTAAAGAAAGCGCTGAACTTCTCAAAAGCGGATTATGCTGATCTGCGTTTTGAGGAGAACTGTGCCGTTAACATAGCATATCAAAACAAGGAACTTATGACCTTCTCGACGCCAACGAGTCGCGGAGGCCACATACGTTGCTATGCAAATGGCGGTAAAGCCATACACTCTTTTTCCAAGATTGAGGATCTCGAAAAGGGTGTGGCACAGTGTTCTTCGGATGCAGTCGTCTCAGGTTCTCACCGTAAAAAGAAACTTACGCTTGCGGCATCCGAACCCTTAAACGGACAATTCTTTTTAACCCCAAAGAATGATCCCAGAAAATGGTCACTAGAAGAAAAACAAGAACTCCTCAAGTATTACCGGGATATTGTTTTAGATATTCCGAAGATAATTGTGGCTTACGGGTCGTATTCTGAATGGTACTCCAGAAGATGGTTTGTTAATACCGAAGGAACGGCCATAGAATACGAGCTCATGATATCCAACATAGTCTTTCGGTTAACGGCTAAGGATGGAAATGTGGTTCAAACAACAGCTGCAGCTGTCGGCGGTTCGGATGATTACGACAAGCTGCTCTCGAGAGAGGACAAGTTCATAGAGAAGGCTACCATAGCAGCAGAGTTGACTACCGCCGATATGCTTCCTGCCGGAAATTTTCCGGTTGTGCTTGATCCCGATGAAGCCGGCGTTTTCATACATGAGGCTTTCGGACATCTGTCTGAAGCCGATGGACTGCAGGATAATCCTGCGTTTCTTGCAAAACTCGAGATAGGACAGGCACTTGGCAGAGACATTCTTAACGTTACGGATGACGGCACAATTTACGGAATCCCCGGATGGCATCAGGTCGACGATGAAGGCGTGAAAACCCGCAGAACGGAGCTGATTAAGAACGGAGTATTAGCCGGAAGAATGCACTCAAGGGAGACGGCTTCGGAGTTCGGAGAGCCCCTTTCTGGAAATATGAGGGCTGTGGCGCCTCAGTTTACGCCTATTGTAAGGATGTCGAACATATACATAGAACCGGGTAAATCCACATTCGATGAAATGGTTTCTTCGATTGACAGCGGTTATTATCTAATAGGAGCACAGGGCGGTCAAACGTCTGGCGACCAGTTCACATTCGGCGCCCAGTACGGATACGAAATCAAGAAAGGCAAGGTGGGAAAACTTATCAGAAACATCAACATGTCTGGCGAGCTCTTTTCCACATTAAAGAATATATCCATGATAGGCAACGATCTTGAATTTGCAGAACGAGGCGGCTGCGGAAAAGGCGGAAATGGACCCATGCAGCTCAACGCGAAATCAGGAAAAGGCGCTCCGCACATAAAGATTGATGCCGTAACGCTAGGAGGTGCGCGATGATTGACAAAATTCTCAACGCTTCAATGGAGCTTTTCGACGATTCAGAAATCTATTATAAGGAGAATTCCAATACAAGTGTAAATTACGGAAACGGCGATCTGAGGGCTATAGTTTCTAATCGAGTTTCAGGAATCATGATGAGGGTAAAAAAAGAGGGTAAGCTTGGAACCGCTTCAGCAACGACTCTTGAGGCTCCGAACGCTCTCATTGACGAAGCGGCCGAGTCGGCAAAACGCGGCGATAAAGCCCCCTTCTCCTTTTCAATTGCCAGAGACTTTCCGAAGATTGATATGTATTCTTCAGAGACATCCGTTTATGCGACTGAGAAGATGATTCAGATGTGCGAAGAAGCTCGCGAAAAAGTGCTTAAGACGTTACCTGATCTGGCTTTGAACGTATCGGTATCAAAAGATGAGGAACGACTTGTAATAGCGACATCAGGCGGAACATGGGCTGAACACAAGGAATCCAATATAAGCTTTACCGTATCCGCTCCTATAAAAGAGGCAGGGTCAAGTGTCTACTTTTACAAATCATCCATCTCGCCTTTTGATTTTCCAGCTGAAGTAACAGATAAGTTCATCCGCTTTTACAAATGGACGGACAAGAAAGTCACCGCACCCACAAAACGGATGCCGGTTATATGGTCTCCACAGGCGCTCTATATGTTTACGCTGTCACTCTCAAGCGGACTTTCAGGAGAAGAGCTCTTCAAAAAGACCTCCCCCCTAATGGAAAGGTTCGAAAAAAAGATCTTTTCCGATAAAATCACCCTGATGGAGGACCCGCATACACCGCGACCCGGCGCACGCGGTTTTGACGACGAAGGCGTACCTACAGAAAAAAGACCGCTAATCGAAAAAGGTATACTGAAAAGCTTCCTTCTGGATTTGAGAACAGGTTCTAAATTAGGTGCGCGTTCATCCGGCAACGGTTTCAAAAGAGCCCTTTTCGGCGGAGGCACGAACATGATGCCGACGCCCTGGCCAGCCAGTCTATGGATTGAACCTGGCGATTCTTCATTCGACGACATGGTGTCTTCGCTTGACGAAGGAATCATCCTGACAGGCGGAATGGGCTTCCACTCGTCCAGATACGACCAGGGCCATATTTCCGTTCAGGCGACCGGTTTTATGGTCGAAAAAGGACAGGTATCAGGCAGACTCGAAGGCACGATGGTTTCAGGAAATATATATGAAGATTTTCTCAATATCCGCTCGATATCTAAAGAATACGAGGAAGCCTATTACGGTTACTACCCCTACATAACGCTAGATTCAATGCAGGTTGTAGGAAAGTAACCTCTGGAAGTTAAATAGCTGTCTGTATTAATTTTGTGCACTGAGGCTTAAGTTTTCTAAAAAGACTTAGATGGTAAACTCCATCCCTTCCATAAGCCCGAATGCGTCGATAGAACTGACTCTGCCGTCCATTAAGGAGTTGATTATCCTGTCAATCTCGAAGTCGATTCGCTCGGGTGCATGATGGGTAAACGCGAGTCTTTTTGCCCCTGAATCCTCGGCAAGCTTATGCGCCTCTTCGAAAGAAGAGTGGCCCCATGTCCTTCTGTTCGCGAGTTCATCATCCGTAAATTGCGCGTCGTGCACAAGAAGTTCGGCTCCTTTGGAGAACTTGACGTAATCTTCATAGCTGTGAGGAAGTTTTTCCTTGAGTCCTGCTTCATGATCGGTTAGAAAAACAAAAGCTCTTTGCTTTTCCAGTATCCTCAAGCCGAACGCACCGCCAGGATGGCAGTTTTCTATCGTTTGAATATGCAGTTCGCCTATTTTGAGGGAGTTTTCTTTCAGAGGGACGAATTCGAACTTTGAGGGAAGCTTATCGAATTCTACGGGAAAATACGTAGATCTCATCTGATTGCCGAACAAGCCTTTAAGTTGATCAGCAGAAGAAGAGCGGCCGAAAACAATAAATTCATTCCCTGGAAGAAACGCAGGCATAAAAAAAGGCCATCCCTGAATGTGGTCCCAGTGATAGTGAGTGAGAAGAACATGAAGCCTTAACTGCTTATTTCGCTTCATCAAATCATTGCCCAAAGAACGGATCCCAGTACCTGCGTCTATCACTAGCAAGGTCCCATCCTGCCCTTCAACCTCCACGCATGTAGTGTTGCCGCCGTATCTTAGGGTTGCAGGACCCGGCACGGGCACAGAACCGCGAGTGCCCCAGAACTTGACCCGCATATAATAATATACGAAATTACGTAACTCTGTCAATAGTAAACGCCTCCAGGGTTCTTTAATTGTTTTAAGTTACCGACTCGTGTTGGAGTTCAGTACAATCTAAGAAACCCTTCCTGGGGATATAATCAGATTTGCTTGTTAAGATTAAAAAGGAGTGTTAATAGCCCCGCTGACGCTTTTTCTCAGTCAGGTCTTTTATATGCTTTCGCTCTTCTTCCGCTATCTTTTCAACAAGAGGGTGATCTTCCTTGTTAATAAATCTCATCATCTCGTGGTAAAAAAGAAGGGAATCCTTCTCAAGGCCGATAGCGGCATCGAAAGCAGAACGTTCATCTTTTGCACTCTCGGCGGCCTTTGCACCCATGTTTGAATCCGAAAACACCTCTTTAGCAACCAGAGCCGATAGATAATCCCTGGCTTCGTCCCAATCATAAGGAGCAACGTAGCCTTCTTTAGAAAGACTATCGCGAAGCTCCTTGAACCTTTCCATATGTTCTGACTCCTGTTCGGCAAGGTACTTAAAGAAAGCTCTAATATCGTTGTCATTGGATTTTTTTTCAAGAACCTCGTAGAAGGTTTTGCCGTTTCTTTCAATCTGAATAGCCATCTCTCCTATTTCATATCCTGAGAACTTTATACCCACTTTTCCTCCAAAATATAAGTTGTTAATTTTTGCAACTTAGGCTTTTTATGTATTTCAGTACAGGGATTATTCGTCCTGAAGCTCCATATCCTGTCCGCAACATACCAGCGTTCCTGCGCCAGCTTTAAGCACCTTGACCTCCTGACCGCATATCAAACAAACATAGGTCTTACCTTCTTCTGCCATAATTAACTCCTCTTCTTATTGTACGTTTCGTGCTTAAATTCGATTACCGGGTTTCATAATCCCGATATTCATCTTACATGTGCGATTTTCTTCTCTTTTTTAATTTTCAGGGAAGCTTTACCCTGTTTGTCCTGCATTGCTTGATCGGTATCCTTATGCTTGGATGCGTTTCCGAATTCATCCAATTGCAGGTTGACATTAACCATCGTGGAACAGATCCAGCATCTTCCATAATAAAGGGTTTGCTTCCTGATCACCTTAAAGCTCTTGCCCATGGCAAGTATGCTTTCCTTTTCCGGATCATGCTGAGCTACATCAAAAAGCCTGCCGCACGCTTCACAGATAGCATGATCATGCGGATAAAGATTAGGATCAAACCGCCTCGAGCCGTTTGAGTTAGAGAAATCCCTGACTTCTCCTATCTCTACAAGCATATTCAGGGTGTTATATACGGTTGCGAGGGATATATTTGGATATTCCCTGCACACAGCTCTATATATATCCTCCACCGTAGGATGACTCCTATTACCAAGAAGTTCCCTCAGGATAAGGATCCTCTGTGGAGTTATCCTCATGCCTTGCTCGCGGCATTTTCTGATAGCGGCTTCAATACTAGTCATATTTAGATGAATTCTAAACAAAAATTCATTCGTGTCAAGCACTAGACCGCATTTTCTCCAAAAGATATACCTGCAGCTTTCAGATATGCTATTCCAATATTCCAATTACAGCATCCTTCCTGCATCTCCAGTATATTTAGATATTATTTAGAATGTTTCAAACAAAATTTTTGATAACTGAGTGTCCTGATTTCGTTTCAGTATTTTTCGATATAAGGGAGCAGGGGCTTGACTAGTTGAAATTTTCGAATAGGATGATGACATGACCGAAGAGGCAGGCAGAAATGACCCGCAGATGATGGGTGCGCTTAAAGATTCAAATGAGGAATCCACTGGAGCCAGATTTATTCCCGATCTTTTTTTGTTGCAGTATATTTCGATCATCCCTAAGGGTTTCGCCCTCGACCTGGGAGCCGGAAAAGGAAGAAACACAATGTTCCTTGCAGAACACGGCTTTGAAGTAGACGCTTTCGATAGGGATTCAGAATCGGTAGCGCATTTGCAAAACACAGCAAGCGAACGAGGAATGCCTGTAAGAGCGATAAAGAACGAATTAACAACTCTTACAATACTTCCCAAACGATACTCTCTTGCTATTGCGGCATGGGTCCTCATGTTTCTGAGACGCGGCGAACGAGAAGGTCTTGTTAAAATGGCAATTAGAGGACTTGTACCTGAAGGGTACCTATATCTGGGTGTTTTTTCTTCAGAAGACCCAGGCTATGAGATGTGCAAGGCTGATTTTGAAGAGATCGAGGAACGCACTTTTTTTGTCCCTAAGCGCAAGATGACAATCCATTACTTCGTCGCCGAAGAAGTCCAGGCCATGGTCAAAGGTTTGGAGGTTATTGCTTTCAAGAAGGGGTACGAGATGGATATCGGTCATGGAAACCCGCACTATCATGGAAAGATTGAAGTCCTGGCAAAACTTCCCAAAGAATGAATTAACTTGTCTTAAGCTTGACTTGAGTTAGACAAAACCTATAATTGACATCATGCCGTTAAGAGAATTTAAATGCAAAAAATGCGGTAACTTCTTCGATTTTCTTATCTTAAGTAAGAACGATGAAGATGAGCTGCAATGCCCAGCATGTAATTCACAGGATTTAGAACAGCTTTTTTCTGTCTTTGGTGTAGCCGGAGCGGTCGAAAAACCTCTTAGCACGGGTAGCAGTGGATGCTCTGCCTGCGGTGGCGGAACCTGCTCAACATGCGGACATTAGTTCGAAAATTCCTGATTCTCCTTGAAATATAACTTAGGATTTATCAGTTAAGCGATGATTTTTTAAAAGCTGGTATAATAGATACGCCTTGCTTCCTCTGTATCGTTTTCTTGAAGCGCTTCCTGTAACATCTTGAGGTATTTAAGATGTTCAGAGTCAACACCGTCTTTGATATCCGTGGCGGAAAGTGTTTTATATGTATCGCTTACGTCTTCAATCCACTCTGTTCGATATCCCGCGTCATTGTGGAGAACGTCAAAGGTTCTATCTACAGGCTCCCAGTTCTCATCTTTAGCTGGCGCACAGAAACGGGCTAACCAGGGTGAGCTTGCACCCCAAATGCCTAGATTATCGTGGCGGTATCTTGAAATAAGCATATCCGCTATACCATCAGTGTCATAATCGTAAAGGCCATCAGAACCTTCGTATATCACGGCAATGGAATCCGTCTTGGGAGGTTGAAATATGAAGAAAGCATTGACGCGGAAACCGGTTCCTGAACATCCGGTACGAATTAGAGCGATCTCACGTTTTGTTCCGCCTTCAAACTCAAAAGGCTCCTTTTCGATGCTGAACCACCCCAGCTCGCCTATCTCCTGAGAATTATAGAGAAGACTCCCTCTTGTATCATTAATTGTGATATTAAAATCGAAAATCCCGATTGACCGGACATCCGGATCCATATCCTCGCTCTCGATTATAAGTGTTTCTCCTACTTTATCGCCGTTCAAATCTACAAGGATAGCGGCCCTGTCACCTGGTTTATACGTCTCTGAAGGTTCTGAACTTATTATCGAAAATATTACTGACAGCAAGACAAACATCATCGCCTCCGCGCGATTTTGAATTTTATTATTAAGATGAGTATACCGTCAAAGCCTGGCCGGTCAAGCCGGTTGATATATCTGAGGATCTAACTCTTTTGTTGTTGACAGATGCAATCACGAATGGAGGGGCTAATCGTTCCTTGCCCAGCGGACGCTCTCTTGAGTTTCTTCGAGATCTTTTTCTGAAAGCCCCAGGTAAGGCAGTGCATTGTCTGGAATCTCTATAGGCAAAGGGTCCGGTCCTGTATTAAAACCTTCAAGGAAGTTGGCTGAAGCAGCGAAACCAGAGATGAGGGATTCATCAATGGTGCAGTAGTAGAATCGTCCGTTGCGGCCGATAAGGGAAAGATTTTTGAAGCGGTTAAGATAATCGAAGATGACGCCAAGCGTTTTGCGATATTCCACACTCCAGAAGGGATACGCCCTTTCAAAAACATACTTTTCAGCAGAACCAATCTCTTTGCCTCCAAGGAGTCCAAGCTTTTTACCGGTTTTTAAGGTTATTGATAAAAGCTCTTCTTTTGAAGCGTTCCAGAAAGCGTCCCCCCTGTTGGCAAAGAATTCGACTACAAGAGAGGAGTGCCGAGCGTCGGGCACCATATCTATGCTCCAGTTCTTGGGTTCATGCCAGCGTCCGAACGGAACTGACTCGTCAGGAAAGTATATCCAGGAATCATCCGTTACGTTTTCCGAGTTGATGCGTACGAAAAGAATGACGAGTGACCGGTAGGTTAAATTCATAGCCGCGTTCAGAACCTCTCGTGGAGGAGGAGGATCAAGAGCTTTGATAAAAAGATCCAGGTCTATGGATGAGGCAATCCATTCAGGAGTCAGGGTCCTCTTTTCACCCCTGCTGTTCGTGCTCGTAACCTTGGTTATCCGTTTGCCGTCATGCTCTATTCTTGCCACCTCTTCGGCAAGATGAACCTTTCCTTTCAAGTCTGTTATTCCATTTTCTAAATAATGGGAAATCTGACCTATGCCGTGTCTTGGGTAAAGAAAGCGGTCAACAAGAGTGGCAATATCGCCCTTACGAGAAAGAAACTCGCTTACGATCTTGCCCAGAGAAAGTCCCTTGATTCTCAAAGATGCCCAATCCGCCGATATCGATTTTGGGGCAACGCCCCATACCTTCCGGGTGTAATTCTCGAAGTTAAACTCGTAAAGCGCTCTTCCGAAGCGGTGGATCATCCAGTCTTCGTATGAATCTTCCTTTCTGTTTTTGCGGCCCCTCGCTTTTTCGGCAACGTAATCCTTAAGCATCCTCAAGGAATGGGTTACAGGGAGTTTTATCGCGACGTCATTAAACCTGACAGGATAATCAAAAAACCTGCCGTTCAGATAAAAGCGGCTCTTGCGAGGCGTTAATATAAGTTCATCACCGAGAAGCTTCTTTAGAAATGGAACAAGATAGCGCGACGGACTGTAATATCGATGTCCCCCAAGATCGTAATAGTATCCGTCAGGCGTTCGCCGCGTAAGGGCCAAGCCCCCTGAGACATTAAGTTTTTCAATAACCTCTGTCGCCGCGCCTGCCTTTGCAGCAAGATACGCCGCACCCAAACCCGCGGTTCCGCCGCCTAGCACGAGAATGCATGGATTAACCGGCAATAGAATCCCCGTGCTGTTTTGAATCGGTTTTAACTTTCTTTATTCTCCTGGATGCAACACCTATTCCCGCAAGAGCCGTTAATAGAGGCTCTAAAGGTACCCTCATCCTCGGAGAGATGCCGAAGCCCAAAAGACCAAGGAAATACAAACCTGTTATTAGGAACAAAAGCATTGCCGGATCACGCATCCCCTTAATGATATACGCTTTAAGACCGAATGCAAGTTTTACCATATGGAATATGCTGTAAAGAATGAAAAGAGAAAAAAGAGCAGCCCCAAAATAACTAAGCCGCTCGCGCCAGGCTATTCTTATTGCATTCCAGAACCTGCCTTTCATTAGTTCAAGCATAACGTTCTGTGCAATACCGGGCGCCGGAAGATTCTCTTTCCCCTTGAAATAAATTCCGGTTTCACTCATAGGTAAGGGGTATATAAGAGTTACTACTCCTCCGAGTATCAATGTTCCGATATAGGGTATGGGATGGCTGATAATATATCTTTTTGACGGATAACTCCAAAGCCTGTAGTATTGGGCTTCATTCTTCCATGATTTTCCTCTAACTGCCTCGTCCTCGAGCTCCTTTTGAGCCTGGGTTCTTGATTTGTGCTCAAGAGCCGCTTTCAAGGGAGCAACCTGGTATTGGAGTAGATTTACGTCGGAGATTGTCGTATAGAAGGCCTCCCCGAAAACTGCCTTGTTGCGGATAACCCATGGCGTGATGCAAGCGATCTGGACGACAAGTATAATTACCCACCCCGCAAGCTTTTGCCAGTTTATTTTCGTTAAGAAAAAAAACGCAAGAATGGGCACCGAGAAGTAAAGGGCTATAGGTCTTATCAGAGTTGCCAAACCCAGAAGAACGCCAGACCAAATTGATGTGACTATCCTTTTATCTTCTACGAATCTTATTAGAAGCAATAACAACGCGACAAGAACCATGGTAAATAACGTTTCAGTAGTAAGCTGCGAAAGGAATATTACCATATTGATATCCAAAACGAAAAACAGGCCTCCCCAGAATGCCGCTTTAACGCCGAAACGATCCTTTATAAAGCTGTAGATGACGACAAGCAGCGCCAGATTAATGATTATTTGAATTAAGATTACGGCTAATCTGGAATAGCCCGCAAAAATATATACTGCGGATAAAAATAGAGGATACCCCGGCGTAATTGTCGAGTTCGGCTCATAGGGAGCTTCAAAGCTGACGCTGAATCCCTTTCCCTCAAGCGTATGCCTGGCAAGTAAATCGTAGGATACTGCATCGTAACAGGCTTGTGTTCTAGACATATCAACAAAAACCGGAATAGCAAGCGCAACTCTTATCACTAAAGCTAAGAACAAAATCGAGAGAAGATATTTGTCGGACTTCGACCAGAGGCGTTTTATGGATTGGACAAGGAGACCGCTATTTGTTTTTTCTCTCATGCTTTGCCTCCTTGTTTTTTTCTCTTTTTTTCGAAACAATGCCAATCGCCGCAAGTAAGGCAAGAAGTGGTTCTAGAGGAACCCTTAAGCGGGGCACTACTGCAAGTCCCAGAAATGCAAGCATGTATACGCCTGTTGTAAGCGATAAAAGCATTGACGCATCCTTTAATCCCTTCAAGATATATGCTTTTAAAACGAATCCAAGCTTTGCAAAATGAAACAAACCGTACAAAACGAACACCACAAATGCAGCAATACCGTAATAACCTAATCTGTTCTTCCATAGGAGGCTGAATACATCGCCGAAATGTCCCTTTGAGAAAAGCGAGATGAGTTCTAGCATAATGCTTCCTGAAGGCGGCTCTCTCTGACCGGCGAAAAAAACGCCTGCTTCGTGCATCATCAGAGGAGAAAAAAGCGTTCCTAATCCTCCGAGCAATGCCATTCCTGTATAGGGCAAAGGATGTTTCAGAATATAGCGCCTCGCCCCGGTGCCTGTAAGTCTGAAATACTCCGCATCGTTTCTGCATGTTTTCCCGCCGAGCGCGCTTTCAACAAGCTCCTTTGAGGCCAAATCTAGGGGTTTGTTTTCAAGAGAAGCTTTCAAAGGAACCGCATGGTAGCGCATTAAGTTCATATCCGACACCGCAGAATAGAAGTACTCATCGAATACAATCTTGTTTCTAATAATCCATGGTGTAATACATGCCAGCTGCACTGCGATTACTATTGCCCATCCGGCGATCTTGCGCCAGCTTAGTTTTGACAGTATGATGAAAAGAAGCAAGGGAACGCCAAGGAATAAAGTAATAGGTCTGACAAGAGTAGCCAGACCTATTAGTATGCCTGAAAATAAAGCATATCTGAGACGACCTTGTTCGACAAACTCAACGAGAAATAAAATAGAAGAGATGAACAAAAAAGTAAAAAGGGTCTCCGTTGTGAGTTGTGTAGTAAAAAGAGCGGTATTGAAATCCAAGGTCAGGATTGCCCCTGAGATAAGAGCCGCCGTATCACCAAAACGTTTTTTTACGAACAAGAAAACGATAAGGATGAGAATCACGTTGATAACGATTTGAAATAATACGACTGCTATTGTCGAATTGTCGAATACCGCATAGATTCCGGCAAGAAAAATCGGATACCCTGGAGTCACTGTCGTTTCCGGGGTGTAGGGCAAAGCATTATTTGCACTGAAGCCCTTTCCTGCAAGGAGGTTATGCGCTATACTATGATAGGTTCTTGCGTCCGTACAAGCAAACGCTCTTGAAGGATCGAAGAAAACCGGTATCGAGAAGGCAATTCTTGAGATAAAACCTATTATAAGAAAGAGTAAAACAAGCTTACTCTTGGCCGAGAACTTAGTCACTCCTTGCCTTTAAAATCAAAAAACACTTAGCTGCGAATACTAGGGATTTGTTGATTGAATGTTTTCAAGATAAGTCTTCACGGACGAAGCGAAAGGTCCATCCGGGTCAAGCTTTATTACCTCCTCGAAATCGCTTCTTGCCCCTGTCATGTCACCTGATGCAAGACGCTCCTTGCCGCGTTCGAATCTTACTTCCACTATTCTATCCTTTGCCAGTTTGTTTTCCGGCTCTAGCGCCAGCGCTTTTTCATAGTCCCCAAGAGCAGAAGTGTATTCCTTTTGGTCATAGTACACCCTGCCTCGGTTTAGATAAGTGCGAACGAGTTTAGGATCTATGAGAAGCGCTTTAGTGTAGTCGGATTCAGCCCTAATTAAGTCATTCATTTTGTAATAAGCCGTCCCTCTGTTATTGTAAGCAAGTGCATACCCCGGTTTTAATTCTATTGCCCGCGTGTAATCGGATATTGCATCCTCTAGCCTGCCCGATTCGGCGTAAAGATATCCTCTGTTGTTGTATGCAAGCGCAGACGAGGAGTCTATAGCAAGAGCCTTATCGTAATAATTCAAGGCTTCCTGGGTTTTACCCTCCTTCTCCGCACATAGAGCCAGATTCAGAAAGACAGCCGAATCAAGCGAATCAAGCTTCAGAACTTTTTCGTAAATGGTTTTTGCCTGGAGATAGTTCTCTTTATTGAAGTATATATTCCCGAGCGCATTTAAATAATCCGCCTTAGTTGAATCCAGCCTTACCGACTGCTCAAGATCAAGTCTTGCCTGATCATAAGCCCTCAAGTGAATGTAAGTGCTTGCCCTGTTGTAGTAATAGGCAGCATTTCTTGGATCAAGTTCTATTGCTTTTGTAAAAGCTTTTGCGGCAGAATCATATTCCATTTCGGCATCGTACGACAGCCCGAGTCGATTAAAGGGTTCCGGCTTCTTCGGATTCTTGTCCGTATACTGTTTGTAAAGCTCAGAAGCTTTTTGGTAATCCCCTTCTTC